>JBAXLV010000171.1:0-5860 GCA_037134635.1 Alcaligenaceae bacterium | reverse complement strand
CCACGCGCTTGAATATAAGTAAAGACATCCGCCAGAATTTGACACGGATGAAACTCGTTGGTTAAGCCATTGATCACCGGTACACGCGAGTGTGAGGCGAAGGTTTCAAGCCGAGTTTGTTCAAACGTACGGATCATGACGAGATCGACCATACGCGAGACGACACGCGCAGTATCTTCGATCGGTTCTGAACGTCCTAACTGAGAGTCTGTAGTCGTTAAGTGTATGACCGAGCCACCCATTTGATACATGCCGGCTTCAAACGAGACGCGAGTGCGTGTACTGGCTTTTTCAAACACCATCGCTAAGGTGCGATCATGCAAGGGGCGGTGCGGCTCGTAGCGCTTGAATTTGTCTTTGATGAGTTTTGCTCGATCTAATACGTAGAGCAGCTCTTCTGCGCTGAGATCTTGCAATTGTAAAAAATGCCGAAGCGGGCCGGCGTTGGATACGGCGTTTGACATAATGCACTCGATAAAGTTGTCAGACCCGAACCGCACAGCGTGATGCCCTGTTTGAGCACCACACCGTGTCAGGACAGGTTATGCGGATTCAGCGTTAAAGGCCTTAATAAGAGGCACCAGAATCTTGACGATTTCATCAGCCTCTGCGGTGGTGAGTGTTAAAGGCGGCAACAGGCGAACAACGCGGTCGCGTGTGACGTTGATGAGCAAGCCTGCTTCGAGTGCGCGACTGGTCAAGACGCCGCAAGGCTTCTCAAGCTCGATACCCAACATGAGGCCTTGACCACGCACTTCGCGAACGCCAGGCGTGCCCAGTAGGGCTTTGCCCAGCGCGGCTTTTAAATAGTCTCCGACGGTCGCGGCATTTTCAAGCAGGTGCTCTTCTTCAAGCGCGCGCAGTGTGGCAATGCCCGCTGCGCAGACTAAAGGACTGCCACCAAAGGTCGTGCCGTGACTGCCCGGGCCGAGTACGCCCGCAGCGGGGCCGCAGGCACCGATCGCTCCGATGGGTACGCCACCAGCCAAGCCCTTTGCAAACACGACCACGTCGGGCAAGATGTCTGCCCATTGATGTGCAAGCCATTTGCCGGTTCGGCCAATGCCGGATTGCACTTCGTCGATCATCATGAGCCAACCGCGCGCATTGCATAGCGCACGCAAGTCTTTGAGGTACTGAATATCTGAGGGACGAATGCCGCCTTCACCTTGCAAGACTTCAAGCAATACGGCAACGACGCGAGGTTCAGCGTCGCCCGCCGCCTTGATGGCATCGAGGTTGTTATATGCGACTTTGACGAAGCCACCCGGCAGAGGACCAAAGCCCGTGCGTGCTTTTTCGCTGTCAGTGGCCGCAAGCGTGCCAATCGTGCGCCCATGCCAAGAAGACTCCATCGTAATGATGGTTGGCAGGTCATTGCCTTTTTTGTAACCATAATAGCGCGCCAGTTTGATGGCGGCCTCGTTTGCTTCAGCCCCGCTGTTGCCAAACATGATTTCGGTCATGCCTGAAATTTTTGCCATGCGTTGCGCGAACTCTTCTTGCAGGGGGATTTCGTACAAGTTTGAAGTGTGAATGACGCGCGCAGCCTGCTCGCTGATGGCAGCAACCAACTTAGGGTGGGCGTGCCCCAAACACGTCACGCCAATGCCTGCCATTGCGTCGAGATAACGTCGGCCTTGCGTATCCCACAGCCAAACGCCTTTACCATGGGTAAAGGCTACTGGAAGACGGGCGTACGTATTGGAAATGGCAGAAGTCATGGCCGAGGCTCCGAAAAATTCCCATCATGCAGGATCGCATGCACAGGTGTAAAACATCAATCATATACAATCTAGGCTACAGAGGCGTGAATCATAAGTTTGTGGGCTCTGTATTGGCGATACGGGTTGTGCATGACAGCAGAAGTTCGTTATTTCGTCATTTATGGCGTAACAGAATCAGGTAGTACTTTTCGGCCCAGTGATTGGGCTGAGCGTCTTGCCGGTGTGCTTGCGCCTTACCGTCCGGCCGGCACGCTCGGTGGCTACATCTCTTATTCACCTTATGCCGAGCCTTCAACCCTTGAAGGCCAGCGTTGCGTCGTAATCGATAGTCGCTTGCGCGACCTCGAGCCTTTGGCTTGGCAGTTTGTGCACGATTTCGCACACGACAATCAACTCAAGACGCAGGCTGACTTACCCGAAGACCCTTTGGTCAGACTTAAATAAGCGGTGTAACAAGCTTACCGTTTGCGAAGAAGCTTTGCAGATTCTCAAGCACGCAGTCTGTCATCGCTCGTCGCGTTTCGTGCGTGGCACTTGCGACGTGTGGCATTAAAACTACATTGTCGAGTTGTTTGAGCTGATCGGGTACTTTGGGTTCGTTCTCAAACACATCGAGTCCGGCGCCGCCAAGCTCACCAGAGGCCAGCATACGCACCATCGCCGGCTCGTCGATTACTGAGCCACGCGCAATATTAATCAAGCGACCATTGGGCCCCAGGGCCTTCATGACCTCTGTGTTGACCAAGTGTTTTGTGCTTGGGCCGCCCACGGTGGCCAGCACTAGAAAATCACTCTCGCGCGCGAGCTCAATTAAAGAGGCTTGATAGGTATACGGCACATCGCTGCGCGCTTTACGGTTGTGATACGACACTTGCATATCGAAGCCAAGGCCACGGCGTGCGATGGCTTCGCCAATGCGACCTAAACCTACGATGCCCAGTTTTTTACCGCTGACCCGAGCCCCGAGTGGGAGGACGCCTGTTTTGTTTTCCCAATGATTGGCGCGTACAAAACGATCGCCCCAACCAATGTTGCGCGCACAAGCGAGCAGCAAGCCCCAGGCAATGTCGGCGACACAGTCGTTTAGAACATCAGGGGTTGTGCTGACTTGAATCTTGCGTGCGGCAGCACTGTCAAGATCGATCTTGTCGTAGCCGACACCCCAAGTGCAGATTGCGCGTAGTTTGGGTAAGGCAGCGATGATTTCGGTACTGCAACCAAGGTTGGCGGTCGTGGCAACCGCCTCAATACCGGATGCGTGCTCACGCAAGAAGGCAGCTTTATCTGTGGCTTTCCAGTACTGAAGAATTTCGTAGCGACTCGCCAACTCGCCATCGGCGGGCGCATGACCGTTAAACGATCCAATTTGCAGAAGTAGAGGTTTTGTCATGAGTACCAGCCTAATCTTTAAAAATATTTTTCAAGCAATGAATGAAGTAGAACAGGCGAAACGCAGTTGTGTAAAGGGATTCGCGAGAGCAATCGTTTGAGGTTCGAGTAAAAAGGCGAGGTCAAAAAGCAAAGCAGCCCTGAAGGGGCTGCTTTTGGTGTCAAACTCAAGATGCGGTGTTGTTCGAACGACGAACAAGCTTTCAGAGAGTTTAAGCCAGCGACTTCACTGCTGCAGACAAACGGCTTTTATGACGCGCTGCTTTATTTTTGTGGATGATGTTTTTATCTGCCACGCGATCGATCACGCTCGTTGCTTTTTGCAAGACGTCAGCGGCGGCTGATTTGTCGCCAGATTCAATTGCGGTGCGTACGCGTTTGATCGCAGTGCGCAGCATTGAACGCAGACTTGAATTGTGCTTGTTCAGCGCAACCGATTGGCGTGCACGTTTGCGGGCTTGGGCGGTGTTGGCCATGTTCTAAATTTCTTTGAAAAGTGAAAGTTGCTTTGGTACGAAATTAGGTTTGCTTATCGCGCCCAATTACCGACTTGGATGCTAATAATGCAGTAAAGCCTGTCATTCTAGTACTAACTCCCTGTTTTGCCAACCGTATTTTCAGAAGGCGCTCGTCTGAAGTGGCTTGGGCGCAGCCCGGTCGCGGCCAACGCAGCCAAATATAGGGTACCGGCCGCTATTAAGACCAGGGCCAGGGTCCCGGTACGCAAAAACGGGCTGCCTTGTAGACCTAGCCAATCGATGCCATGCCCAGCCCACCAAAGAGGGATGGCCATCACGGCGAGTGCCGCTGCCTGTTGCAACGCAAAGCGGCCCCAGCCAGCGGCTGGTTGATAAATTCTTTTGCGACGTAACCCAATGAGCAGGGCGAGTGCGTTCAGGCAGGCGCCCAGACTAATCGCCAAAGCCAGACCTGCGTGCGCGAGCCAGGGGACGAGTATGACATTGAGCAGTTGTGTGCCAACGAGTACGGCGATTGCGATTTTGACCGGAGTTCGAATGTCCTGTTTGGCATAAAACCCAGGGGCCAGAATCTTGATGCTCAAAAGCCCGACCAGACCAACCGAATAGGCCATGACGGCCAGCTGAGTATGACGAACATCGGCGGCCGTGAAGGCGCCATAGTGAAACAGGGTCGCGACCAAGGCATCGGCCAGCATCACCATGCAAAGTGCGGCGGGCAGCCCGAGCAGAAGCATCAGACGCAAGCCCCAGTCAAGTAGGGCGCTGTAGCGCTCGGTCGCCTGTTGGGCGTGGGCCCGCGAGAGGCTCGGCAGCAAAACGGTGCCCAGCGCCACGCCCACCAGGGCGGTCGGAAACTCCATGAGACGATCGGCGAATGAAAGCCAGGTGACGCTGCCCGCGGCCAGCCAGGTCGCGATGTTCGTGTTGATCAGCAGTGAGATCTGAGCAACTGAGACCCCTAATGTGGCGGGTAACATCTGACGCATGATCCGGCGCACCAGTGGGTCGGTGACCGCTGGGCCGATCGGGCCGATGAGTCGAGGGCGCAGACTTAAACGCGCGAGCACCCACCACTGCACCCCGAACTGGGCAAGTCCGCCGAGCATGACTCCAGCGGCGAGTGCGTAAATTGGTCGGCTAAAGAAGTCTGATAAAAAAAGACTTGCCCCGATCATAGATAAATTGAGTAAGGCGGGCGTGATGGCCGGTACGGCAAAGTGTCGCCAGGTGTTTAAGACACCCGAGGCAAACGCGACCAGTGACATGCAGATGATGTAAGGAAACATGAGGCGCGTCATCCAGACCGCAGCTTCAAAGTCAGCGGCGCGAGAGGCCTCGGTCAAGCCACTTGCCATGGCCATCACCACGAGTGGGGCACCCAGGATACCGAGCAGGGTCACGATGCACAGCGCGATAAACAAGCTGCGGGCGACCCGATCGAGTAACTGTTTAATGAGTTCTGGCTCATGCCGATTTCGGGCTTCGCCCAGGATCGGGACAAAAGCCTGGGAAAAAGCGCCTTCGGCAAATAAGCGTCTGAGCAGGTTCGGGATTCTAAATGCAACCCAGAAGGCATCTGTCAGTGCGCTTGCTCCAAAAGCACGGGCAATCATGACATCGCGTACCAAACCGGTAATGCGCGATAACAGGGTCAGGCTACTGACGGTGGCAGCGGCCTTGAGAAGACTCATTTTGGTGGCATGCGAATCGCGCCGTCCAGGCGAATTGTTTCACCGTTGAGCATTTCGTTCGTGACGATTTGATGGACGAGTTTGGCATAGTCTTCAGGGCGCCCCAATCTTGATGGAAACGGGATGCTGGCCGCCAAAGAGTCTTGCACGGCTTGAGGCATGCCAAACATCATGGGGGTGCCAAAAATTCCGGGAGCGATTGTGACGCAGCGAATGCCTTGGGGGGCGAGATCGCGTGCGATGGGTAGCGTCATGCCGACAACGCCAGCCTTCGAGGCCGCGTAGGCCACTTGACCGATTTGACCGTCGTAGGCCGCGACCGAAGCGGTGTTGATGAGTACGCCGCGCTCGCCTGTCGGCTCAGGCTCATTTTTGCCCATCGCTTCGGCTGCCACGCGAATCATGTTGAAGCTACCAATCAGATTGATACTGATCACTTTTTGAAACATATCGAGCGGATGAGGGCCTTGTTTGCCGACTGTTCGTGCAGCCGGAGCAATCCCTGCGCAATTGATCAGGCCAAACAGTTTGCCCAGAGATAGCGCCGCAGCAACCGTAGCGCGTGCATCCT
>JBAXLV010000170.1:0-5862 GCA_037134635.1 Alcaligenaceae bacterium | reverse complement strand
CCAGGTCGTACGTATCGAGTGGATAGCGATGCAACGCATTCACCCATGTTTCATCAGGTCGAGGGTCTTTGGATTGATGAAAACATTTCGTTCGCAGATCTAAAAGGTGTGTATACAAACTTTTTACGCTGTTTCTTTGAAACAGATGATCTTGAGTTACGTTTTAGGCCCTCGTTTTTTCCGTTCACCGAACCTTCAGCCGAAATTGACATGATGTTTACTTCGGGGCCTAACAAAGGGCGCTGGCTTGAAATTTCTGGCTCGGGTCAAGTTCACCCTGATGTGATTCGTAATTTTGGTCTTGATCCAGAACGGTACATTGGCTTTGCCTTTGGTTCAGGTCTTGAGCGGCTAACAATGTTGCGCTATGGCGTAAATGATTTGCGCCAATTCTTTGAAGGCGACTTGCGCTTTCTAAGACAGTTCAACGATTAATTTTTTAAACCGATACGGTTCACTATGCAATTTTCTGAGTCTTGGCTACGCACCCTGTGTAATCCGGCGATATCGACCGATGAGTTATCACATCGTTTAACGATGGCTGGTTTGGAGGTTGAAGAGACCTCGCCGGTTGCCCCGGCGTTCTCAGGCGTCGTCGTGGCACTTATTCAAACTGCAGAGCCTCACCCTAACGCAGATAAGTTGCGCGTATGTATGGTCGATATCGGTGCAGCTGCGCCCTTGCAGATCGTTTGCGGCGCGCCCAACGCCGCGGCTGGCCTCAAAGTACCTCTCGCAGCCGTAGGCGCAGCCTTGCCTGGCGGCATGAATATTGGTGTTGCCAAAATGCGTGGAGTCGAGTCTTTTGGCATGTTGTGTTCAGCCAAAGAATTGGGCTTATCACAAGAGCATGCAGGCCTTCTCGTATTACCCGCAGACGCAAAGGTCGGCGCGAGTGTGCGCGAGGCTCTCGCGCTTGACGATACTTTGTTCACCTTAAAGCTAACACCCAACCGAGCCGATTGTTTATCGATTCTAGGCATTGCACGTGAAGTGTCAGCCTTAACTGGCGCCCCTTTGTCTCAACCTCACACAGCGGCCATCGCGCCGAGCCTAACAGAGGTGATTCCGGTTACGGTTCAGGCTCCAGACCTGTGTGGCCGTTTTGCGGGCCGTGTCGTACGGGGTGTGAATGCACGTGCGCAAACACCCGACTGGATGGTTGAACGTCTTACGCGAGCAGGGCAGCGCTCGGTGACGGCGTTGGTTGATATTTCGAATTATGTGATGCTGTTGCTAGGTCGTCCAACACACGTGTTTGACTTGGATCGCATGCCCGAACAAGCGATTGAAGTGCGCTGGGCTCGCGCCGGAGAATCACTCACCCTACTCAACGAGCAAACAATTACGCTCGACGCCTCAATGGGGGTGATTGCAAGTGCGGGTGTGCCCGAAAGCCTGGCAGGCATCATGGGTGGCTCTTCGACCGCGGTATCGCTCGATACAAAAAATATTTATGTTGAAGCCGCCTTTTGGTGGCCAGAGGCCATCGCCGGTCGCGCGCGAAAACTGAAATTAAACTCTGAGGCAAGTCATCGTTTTGAGCGCGGGGTAGATTTTGAAAACATTCCCGAGCATCTTGAGCTGATTACGCAGTTGATTTTGGATATTTGTGGTGGGCAGGCCGGCCCAATCGATGATCAGCATGTGAATTTACCCAAACGTGAATCCGTGACCATGCGACTGTCGCGATGCCATCGTGTGTTAGGGGTCAAAGTCAGTCAAGACGAAGTTGCACAAACCTTTAAGCGTTTGGGGTTTTCGTTTGAAATACAGGGCGATCAATTTGTTGTCTCTCCACCCTCGTACCGTTTCGATATCCGGATCGAAGAAGACCTAATTGAAGAAGTGGCCCGCATTGTAGGTTTTGAAAGTATCCCCGCAGTACCGCCAATGGCCGCTGCGCAAATGCGCATGACGCCAGAAACGACGCGCTCGGCGCATACCGTGCGTGCCGAAATTGCGGCACTCGATTATCAAGAAGTGATTAACTTTTCGTTTGTCGAGAAAAGCTGGGAAACGGATTTACTCGGACACGCTGATCCGATTCAATTGTTGAATCCAATCGCTAGTCAACTTGCCGTGATGCGTTCTTCGTTATTGCCTGGCCTGGTGGCTAATATCCGTTACAACGCGAATCGTAAACAAACGCGTGTTCGCGTGTTTGAACTTGGCCGAGTTTACGTGCGTGACCGATCGATTAAAGATGGCCCCTTAACCGTCGCGGCAGTGCGTCAGCCTCAACTTTTAGCCGCGGCCGCTTGGGGACCTGTCACAGAAGAGCAGTGGGGCACACCTAGTCGTACCATTGATTTCTTTGATGTAAAGCGTGATCTTGAGGTGCTCTTCAGTGCTCAGGCCAAGCAGCTGCGATTTATACCGGCTCAACACGCCTTATTACATCCAGGTCGAAGTGCCCGTATTGAACTAGGCGCACAGGTGATTGGCTGGCTGGGTGAGTTGCATCCTCGCTGGGTCCAGCAGCAAGAGTTGCCAACGGCACCTGTCTTGTTTGAGGTATCTCTTGAGTCTTTGGCAGCTTTGCCAATGCCCTCAGTTCAAGAGCTATCACGCCAACCCATGGTGCAGCGCGACTTGGCAATCTGGGTCTCGGCTGAACAGTCTGTACAGTCTTTGCTCGATACCATTGCTCAGACGGTGAAGTCTGATCCAGCGCTTGCTGTGGTGCAACATGTCGGTCTCTTTGACCTCTGGCGCGATCCTGCAAAAGTTGCTACAAACGAAAAGAGTCTTGCATTTAGGGTCTCATTGCAAGACACTGAGGTCACGCTCGATGACGGTCGGGTTGATCTGTGTATGACAAAGATACGCACTGCGCTTGAAACGACTCATCAAGCCCGCCCGCGTTAAACCAGAATGTCGGAACTTAAAAAATGACAATTGAACATTCTTTAGCAGAATCTCGCACACTGACCAAGGCCGAATTGGCTGAAATGTTGTTCGAGCGTGTCGGGTTAAATAAGCGTGAAGCAAAAGATATCGTCGATACCTTTTTCGAAGAAATTCGCGATGCATTGGCACGTGGTGAACCCGTGAAGCTTTCAGGGTTTGGCAATTTTCAGGTGCGCAATAAACCGCCTCGTCCTGGGCGAAACCCCAAAACGGGCGAAACAATCCCAATCGCCGCTCGACGGGTCGTTACTTTTCATGCCAGTCAAAAGTTAAAAGGTGTTGTCGAACACCCCGAAACCTTGCAAACTGAGGTATAAAAACAGGCCGTGCATTGTCCTTGTTTCGATTTTTAACGTTTTTTTGCAGCTACCCTGTACATGTCCAACCCAGAATCAGCCGTCGTCTTGCCGCCAATACCAGCGAAACGCTATTTCACAATCGGTGAAGTGAGTGATTTATGTGGTGTGAAGCCGCACGTTCTACGCTACTGGGAGCAAGAGTTCACGCAATTAAAACCAGTCAAGCGACGCGGTAATCGGCGTTATTACCAACATCATGAAGTCTTATTAATCCGCAGGATTCGTGAACTGCTTTACGAACAGGGTTTTACGATCAGCGGTGCACGTAATCGCTTAAGTGAAGGCCGCGAGACACCACAAGATCCAGATGCAGCAGTACGCTTAAGTGCTGTCGAGTTGCAGTCGTTACGCGCTGAGTTAAACAGTATCCAAGAACTACTCAAACAGGCAACGACCGCACACGCTAAGAAGGGACAGCTCGATCTAAGGTAACGCTAGGCTCTGCTATACTTACGGTCTTTCGGGGCGTAGCGCAGCCTGGTAGCGCACTTGCATGGGGTGCAAGGGGTCGAAGGTTCAAATCCTTCCGTTCCGACCAGATATATCAAAGGGTTAGTGTTCACAAGACACTAACCCTTTTTGTTTGATTGCTTTGCTTCTACAGAAAATCTCTACTCGTCAGCAGGATCATCCGGAAAAATAGAGTTGTAGGTTGCAAAGGCAGACGCCGCAGCGGGAACACCACAATAGACAGCAGTTTGAATCAGTACTTCACGAATTTCTGCCGGCGTGACACCGTTATTTTTGGCTGACCGCATATGCAGCGCAAGTTCTGCATGGTGATTCAGCGCAGTCAGCATGGCAATGTTCAGCAAACTACGCGTATGCCTGGGTAGCCCTGGTCTCGACCAGACTTCACTCCAAGCAAGTTTGGTAATAATCTCTTGGTATTCAGCGTTAGATTTTCTGGCAAGATTTTTGTTGACGTGTTCATCGCCCAAAACTTCTCGTCGGATTTTGGTGCCTAGCTCAAAGCGTTCTTTATCGTTCATTGCAATCCTTTATATGATGTTGTTCATTGTAATTTTGCGCCCGACATCCTCACAAGCTCGCCATTCTTGCGTGACTCATCTACAAAAAAACGTTTCAATTCATCGATCGTCATCACTTTCATCGGCGACCCTTGTTGTTGAATAAACGCTTGAAAGCTCTCGTTTTTAATCGCAGCTTCCACTTCAATTTTGAGTTTTTCTGTTACCGCTTTTGGTAAGTTCGCGGGCGCAATCAGCGCCAGCCAAGGCTCAACATCAAACCCCGGAATCGACTGGCCGACAGGTGGTACTTGAGCCAGCAGCGCTAAACTTTTAGCGGGGCTTACCCCTAAGGCTTTGAGTTTGCCCGACTGCACAAGACTTGCTACGGTGGCAACAGCTAAAAATCCAACGTCAACGTTTCCAGAAACCAAATCTGGCACGGCAGGGCCACCACCTTTGTAGGGCACATGTGTCAGTTTGAATTGACCCAGTTGCTGAAGTTCTTCGCCCGCCAAATGCTGCGCGCTGCCCACACCGCCTGAAGATAGCGTGTACTTGAACGGTTCGCTCTTGGCTAACGCGGCTAGCTCGCTTGCCGAGTTGGCTGGGAAGGCAGGGCGCGTGACGAGCACCATCGGGATGCCCGACAGTAACGCAATCGGGGTGATATCTTTGTCGGGGTCGAAACCCAAGTTCGCGTAAAGATGTGGAATGATCGTGTACTGCGAGGAAACTGCCGCAAGGGTGTAGCCGTCAGCCGGTGCACGGACCAACATTTGAGAGCCAGTGAGCCCACCCGCGCCTGCGATATTTTCAACAATGATCGGTTGCCCAAGCGATTTTGTGAGCACCGCAGTGAGATTACGAACGATCGTATCGAGACCCGAGCCCACTGCATTAAGCGCAATAATACGAATCGGTTTTGATGGATACGGTTGCGCATACGTTGGACTAACGCTGCTGATACATAATGCTGCAAAAAAAACGGAAACGATACGTATTTGAAAGCGCATTCTTGTCCCTTTCATTATTTTTTAAAATGAAACGCAATGCTTTAGTACAGACAGAGGTAGAGGTTTAACCTATTTTCATTGATTTTTGTAGCGATCAATCAGTGCAATCAACTGAGCAATCTCTTCTTGGGTAGTATCCCAGCGACATACTAAGCGAAAGAGCGTGGGGCCTCGGCGATAAAACAAGACACCCGCAGCAATGAGTTGATCGATCGCACTAGCACGCATTTGTACAAACAGTTCGTTTGCCTGAACGGGCGCCAAGAGCTGAACGCCCTCGAGCTTTTCAATTCCGCGAGCGATGGCGAGCGCGGCGGTATTGGATTGCCTGGCCAAACGCAGCCAGAGATCGTCATTAACGTAGGCCAATACTTGTGCAGAGGCAAAGCGCATCTTTGACCAAATCATTCCTGCGCGACGCAAATGAAAGCCGATGTTTTTTGCCACCACCGGATTAAAAACCACAATCGCGTCTGTCAGCAGTCCACCGTTTTTAGTCACGCCAAAGGATAAAAGATCAACGCCTGCTTTCACAGTTAACTCAGCAGGTGAGCAGCCCAACGTATCTAGCGCGTTTGCAAAACGTGCGCCATCCATATGCAC
>JBAXLV010000169.1:0-5871 GCA_037134635.1 Alcaligenaceae bacterium | reverse complement strand
ATCCGGACCAACCGGACAACTACCATCGGCAAGATAGCGCGCCGTCTGCCCCAAAATGCCGCGCAAGGCGTTGGGCGCACGCACAAAAATATTTGAGATCACCTCATCGCCCCAATCCGGGCCCGTTTGTTTCCAGATGCTGTGTGCGGTTTCAAGATACTGTAAATAGGCTGCATCATGAATCGCTAGCAGAGGCTGCATGCCATGATCTTCAGGCTCTGTGACTGCCAGCCCAAGGTGGTCGAGACCTTTTAAAATCTGTACGACACGCTCTGGAATTTCTTGTGGCGTTCGCATCTGACCACGAGACAAATAGGTGCGTGGATGATGTAATTTTTGTTTTGGGTGAAAGTAGGTTTTCATGAAAGATCCTTCAACACGTTCAAAGAATGTATCTGGTCAAGTACAAGCGCTAGGTGCTCTTCGCGCGAAAATATGCAACGAGCATGGGTAAGGTCAACGACAAACCCGCCACAGTAATCAAGACCATGCCTGACAACGATAACAGCGACGGCATTTGAGAAAAAAACAATTCACTAAAAATCACGGCAAGCACAAGCTGAAAATAATTAAACGGTGCAAGCGTTGAGGCCGGCACTAATTTAAACGCATAAATCAATACAAACTGTCCAATTCCGCCACTTAAGCCCATCAGGATCATTTCAACCGTATCGCGTGGGCCTGGCCAAACCGTAGGCCACCAAAAGAGCAACACGATCAAACCTAACAGCCAGCAGATCAACGCGGTATAGGCAAACATCTGCTCACTTTGCACGCGATGGGCAAGCTTGCGCGTTAACAGCTGCACCATGGCATAGCCCGTGGCCGCAACCAGCATTAATAAACTACCGACCAAAGAAATATCGCCCCCCGGATTCACAATCAACAACATTCCAATGAGGCCTAACAACACCGCAGCATATTGCTTAAAGCCGACTTTTTCACGCAAGACCACCGGGGCAAGCAACACGACGATCAGCGGTGATAAAAAATAGAGTGCAGTCCCTTCGGCTAAGGGCAAGTACTGCAAAGCGGGCATGAAACAAATGCCAACACTGCCCAGCATAAACCCGCGATAAAACAGCAATCTGCGATCTGAAACTGCCACGGCAAGCGGGGTCTGCTTAAGCCACATGATGCCCCAGGACAGCAGCAGGATCACGGTATAACGCGCTAAGTTAACAAGTGGTGCTGAGTAGCGTCCGACCAAATCTTTTGCCAACGCATCCAGGCAAGCAAAACCATCCAGTGAACATAAGAAAAGTCCGCAGCCTTTCAGCCATTGCGTCTGTTGCGTCACCGCAGTCTGGCGAAAGACGTTTGATGAATCCATCTGCCTATCGCCCGAATCGCATGTCGCGCGCCACTTACTTGCTCACGACCGACATCGTGCTGCGCAACCGAAATAACAAGACCGTGATCACAAGCCCGAACAGCCCAAGTACACCGTAACTGGCGCCATAACTGTTCAGCCAACCGGCCAACACACCAAAAAGGGGCGGACCTAAAACAACCCCAAAAAAAGTAATGCAGAGGGTGCCGCCCGTCGCAACGCTCGCCTGACCTGCGGGTGCCAACCGGGCAATTTGAGCCAGAAACACGCCATTCCAACCAATCGCCGAGGCCCCAAAAATCACGAGCACGGGAAACAAAAGCAAAGGTGAAGAGTCGGGTCGAAGCAAAGCTGTCCCCGTTGCGCCAGCGGTCAATAGCAAGGCAATCACGATCAGCATCATCGTCGGGCTCAGCCACCGATCTGCGACATACCCCCACAAGATCCGCCCAATAACACCACCTGCTTGCGCGACCGTCAGTGCGACCCCGGCCGCCACCAACGACCAACCAAGGTCCTCAAATAAAAACGTCACTAAGTAGGCCATCAACGACATCTGACAAACAGCAAACAAAAACGACGTCAGCGATAACGCCCGTAGGCTAGGGTGTTCAAAAATTAAACGCAAGGGCTGTACGACACTTGCCACGAGCGATGGTTTTACCGTGGGGTCGCGATCGTCGTCCAAGCCCGCGCGCAGCGGTTGCACGGCCCAGGCGCACAATACACAGGCGATACCTGCCGATACAAACGCCAGCTGCCAACCGATCGCAATATCTAATGAAGGCACAAGCGCCCCCGCGATCATGCCCCCCAACGGCACACCGGTCTGTTTGATTGAAAACACAAACGATAGTTTTTCGGGCGGCGTTGTTTTGATCAGCAGATGTGAGCTTGCCGGTGTAATCGGGCCATAGCCAGCGCCAATGAATAACGCGCCAAGAGCGATCGACAACGGATGCGGGACTGCACATAAAAACAGGCCGGCCGCCGAAGACAACAGACCGGCTTGGCTTAAGCGGATCGCACCCCAGCGCTTGACAGCCGCGCCCCCCAACAGGGTGGCCACCATCGCGGCGAAATACACCAGCGCCACATACGCACCCAGATAGTTTGTAGAAACGCCAATGGCCTTGCCCACAACGGGCGCGACAACCGGTAGATTAATGAGCGCCATCGCAACAAGCGATTGAACCGTTAATGTGGCGACTAATACAACCCAGGGTCTGGCAGGTGTCACGATGAACTGTTGCGGTTAACCGCTTGCAGCGGTGTTAGTTTTATTTTGAGCTGCAGCAAGTGCCGTACCCAATCACAGATCATCCCAGTTTACAGCGCGCCGTAAGAGTGAAGCCCGGATAAGAACATATTAACCCCCAAAAAAGCGAAGCCGGTCACAAGCAAACCGACCAACGCCCAATAGGCCGCCATCGTGCCACGCAAGCCCTTAATCAGACGCAGGTGCAACCAGGCGGCGTAGTTCAGCCAGACAATCAGCGCCCAGGTTTCTTTTGGATCCCACTGCCAATAGGCGCCCCAGGCATCCGCAGCCCACAGCGCGCCCAAAATTGTCGCAACCGTAAAAAAGGCAAAGCCGATTGCAATCGCACGATACATAATGTCATCGAGCACTTCGAACGAAGGAAGTCGCTCGCCGATCGGCCGGCGAAACAACAAAATTGTGCCAACGATCAACGCCCCGATACCAAAATAAAGCATCCAGGTAGTCGATACGCCCTGGCTACGAAAAATCATGGGTTCGCCGGCCAATAACACCCCAAGCAAGAAGAGCGGCATCAACTTTAGCCACGACTTGGTTTGACTGTGTTGTTTGACGAGATACGCAAACGCGACCATCGCCGCTAGCGAGAACGTGCCGTAACCAATGAAGTTGGCGGGCACATGAATTTTCATCCACCAGCTTTTTAAAGCGGGCACTAGAGGTTGGATTTGCGCGGCATCGCGGGTGAAGGAATACCACAGCAAAAAAATCACGGCTGAGGTAATCACCAGCAAGACAAATCCGCCCAACGCGCGCGTTGCATAACGGCGTTCGTAATACAAATAAAACAACGCGGTAATCAACGAAAACAACACAAACACTTCATACAGATTGCTAACCGGGATATGCCCAATATCGGGCCCCATTAAATGACCCTCACGCCAACGTACCAGCATGCCGGTCGTACCCGCAAAGACTGCGCCCCAGGTTAACGCGGTGCCCAGCCAGGCTGACGTCGGACTCGCCAACCCAAGCCAATAGCAAAACGTTGCCAACACAAACAAAGCGCACATCCACAGAATTGCAGACTGTGAAGAAAATAAATACTTTAGAAAGAAAACCTGTTCAGCCCGCCCAATATCACCTTGATATAACCAGATTGCAAAGCCTGCGGCCAGACCCGTCACAACCAGCAAAGTGCGCAAGGGGCGCCAGAGCCAACCTAGCCAGGTAATCGCGGGCACGGCCAGTACCAATATGGTTTGCTCGTAGTAATCCATCGCGCTGTTAAACGCGCTCAGCGCATAGCCCGCACCCACGGCCAACACAACAAAAAATAAAACGTCTGTCCAATTCGGTCGGCCACGCTGGTCGCGCCCGTCGCCTGATTCAGAGAGGTCATCCCAATCGTTTCGCGTTGCAGCGATTGAATCTGTCATGACAAAGATCTCGATGAAATAATAAAAATAAACTGGTACCCAACGCTGTTTAACGGCTTGTCACACTTGCGCTTGACTGAGTTTGTTCAGGGCCGCCTTAAAGCGATCAAACTCACGATTGAAATCAAGTGTACGCTTCTGGGACGTCATGGCAGCTAATACACGGGTGCCGCTTGTGTCTTCTGCCGGACGCAGCCAAACCCAAATACGACGATCACGCACATAAAACATCGTAAAAACACCCAGTACTAAAAACAAACAACCCAAATACACAATCCACTTGCCCGGTGTGCGGCTAACTTGAAAAACGCTTGCCTGTACGTGGTTAAACGATTTTAAGGTCAGCATCAAGGGCGCAGGATACAACGCCAAATCAGACAGGGCAGCCACTGCGAGCCTGGACCAGTTTGCATCGAGCTCGACTTGTGTCGCCGAGGTTGCCAGCTTGGGTAAGCCCGCGCGTTCGCGCACCAGGCCGCGCAATTCATGCACACCCGAGCCCAACAAACGGATCACAATATCTGCAGCACGCTGCTGTTCTGCCTGCGGCACATTGGTTTCAAGAAACCGTGAAATCGCTTGCAACCCGCCAGAGGCAAAGGTGTCAAGCGCACGTTCAGCCGACATCTCTAGTGCTTTTTGATCGGCAGCACTCCCTTGATACGCGCGCGCAAGGCGTCTTGCCGCCTCTTTGCGATCGTCTGGGCTTGCGAACGCAGCACGCAAAAGCATAAACTCACTCGCCGTGTTGTAGTCATCTACCGGCATACGCAAATATCTAAACCCTGGTCGGCCCGGGTCTTGCACACCGGCTAACAATACCCGCGAGCCATCAAGCTCAGCCGGAAGCATGTATTGATGAAATGTTGTGGCCTGCCCACTGGCATCTATCAAACGGTACTCGACGCTCGGGCCAATATTACGAAGATTTTTATTTTTTTTGCCCGCTGCGCTACCGGTGACCGAGGCCACATGTTCGCCAAACTCTTTGGGCGCGGCGGGATCGCCTGCGCTAAGATCTTCAACATTGATCGTGCGTAATTTTGTAATTTCTGCCTTGATGCTTTGCCCCGAGTTGCCCAGACTAATATCGCTGGTTTGTCCGACCAAGGCCTTCAAATCAAACGAGGCCGCGCTCGGGCCAGACAAGGGGTAGCCTATCAACTCAACTTCGCTGCCTCCATCATCAAAGCTTGATTGATACACCGTAACACCCTTAAAGTGCAGGGGCTCGTTGACTTCAATATTGGCCTCAAACTTTTTACCCGTGTCGGGATCCGTCACTTCAACTTGGCTCATGAAGCGGCTCGGCATTCCAGTCGAGTAGTAATCCACCACAAACTTTTTTAACGCGAGCGTGAAGGGCAGGGGTTGCACCAGAGCGCCGTCATCAACCGTGATAATGGCCGAGCTACGCGTACTACCCTCGGGCACCAACACGTTGGCACGAAAGCTTGGATTATTGACAGACAAGCGTCCGCGCTCAGGGACATCAGCGACCATCATGTTTTCAACGATCGGGGTTTTGCCAAACAACCACACTTGCAAACGAATCGGCAGTTCACTATCTAGCAAACCACCCACACAAATAATCACGATCGCAGCGTGCGCAAAGATATAGCCCAAGCGATTGCCACTGCCGCGCTTCGCAGCTAATAACAATGAATCGCCGTCAGTGCGTTGACGCACGGCATACCCTTGTCGTTCTAACCAGGACTGAATAGACGCCGTGGCCGCTGTGGGTTCACGCGAGGTATCGATTTCTATTTTGTGGTGAAACGAGCGCAAGCTTGAGGCACGAATCTGTTCACGAAAAGAGTAGGCCTCTTTCAGCATTTTGGGCGCATTACGAATTAAACATAAACTCGTGGACAACA
>JBAXLV010000168.1:0-5887 GCA_037134635.1 Alcaligenaceae bacterium | reverse complement strand
TTGGTTTCTGGGGTTTGCGCTGACCGCCGCGGCCAACGTACGAACTTTAGGCCTTATCGAGGTGCTGTTCGCCCAATTGCTATCTTGGCGTGTGTTTTCTAGCAAAAGCACCCGGCAAGAAACGATTGGCACCGTATTGATTGTGCTGGGCGTTGCCTGCTTATTGCTGACCTCAACTTAAAGCAGAGGGATCCGCTTAGCGGCAGTATCGGCAGCCGGCGTGCCTTTGTAATCTTTGACAATGCGTTGCAGCGTTGCTTTTGCCCCAGGGCGATTGTTGAGTTCTACCTGACAACTCGCAATTAAGAGCAAGGCATCGGGCGTGCGCGTTTCATTTGGATATTTTTTTGCCATTGCTTCGAGCGTCGTGATTGCACCCTTGAAATCTTTTGACGCATAGCGACTACTGCCTAGATAAAATTGAGCAGTCGGAGTGAGTTTGCTGTCTGGGTAGAGCGTTAAAAAGGCGGTTAGATTTTCAGTCGCCTCTTTGTACTGACCTTTACGAAAGCTTTCGATTGACTGGTCAAAGGCGGATTGCTCTCGCGGATCGGTCGACTTGACGTCAGGTGCACGTGCGCCCGATGTGCCTCCGGGTGATCCGGGGCCGCTGCTGGGTCGACCGAGTTGCTCCATATCCCCACGTAGGCGCACGACTTCTTGCTCGAGCGCTTCAATCTGGTCGGCTAGTTGAATACGTGCGCGTTGATTGGCCTCGGTGAGTACTTTAATTTGTTGACGCAGCTCAACAATGGCTTTGCGGGCGTCATCATCCGCAAACGCAAGTGCAGGCTGGCTGATCGTTAAGCTGCAAATAAATAGCAAGCCAGTGCCGAGTGCGCGCTTAGTGATGGTGGTGATAAACATGAATAATCCCTTTTAAAGCAACAGGGCGGCTAGTGAGCCGCCCTGTGTCGTTCAGTTCACAACCTTGAGCTTAACGCTTGTAGTTGAAATCTGCACGACGATTTTCAGCGTAATCCGCATCAGAGCTACCTAACGCTTTAGGCTTTTCTTTACCAAAGCTGATGGTTTCGACTTGGGTGTCAGACACGCCTAACAGCGTCAACATGCGACGCACGGCTTCGGCGCGGCGTTGACCAAGTGCCAGGTTGTATTCAGAGCCGCCGCGCGCGTCAGTATTACCTTCGATGATCACGCGTTGTTGAGGCGCACTTGCGAGGTACTTGCCATGCGTTTCGACCAGCGAGCGATACTGTTCGCTGACTGAGTAGCTATTGAAGTCAAAGTAAACAGAGCGCTGTTTAGCCAGAATACTTTGTGGGTTGAACGGATCGAGAATACCCGAACCGTCGGCGCCGCCAGCCCCGGCTTTGTCGTCGAGAGAAACCGAACTACAAGCGGCCAAACTGGCAGCCAGAACGGCGATGGTGAGACCTTTTGCGATGCGCGACATGATGGATCCTTTAAGAGGAGATTCAACTGTTATTGAGAAAACGGGCCCCAGGTGGGTTCGCGTATTTCGCCATTCAGAACCGACAATGTTTGACGAACGCGCCCATCGCTGGATACCGCTGCCAATACACTTCGACCGCCCTGAACTGCGGCATACAGCACTTGCATTCCATTAGGAGCAAAACTCGGGGACTGATCGTCTCGCCCATCGGTGAGAAGGGATTCTGCACCCGTTGCTAAGTTGAGCGACGCGATACGGTATGACCCGTCTCGGCGAGTAACTGTCAGCAAAGTTTTACCATCCGGAGAAATTCTAGGTGAGATATTGTAACCGCCACTGAACGAAATGCGGCGCGGCTCGCCACCATCGAGCCCAGTTTGATAAATTTGAGGGCTGCCACTGCGATCGCTCGTGAAGTAAATCGAGCGCCCATCCGGAGCAAAGGTGGGTTCGGTGTCAATCAGCGGAGAGCGGGTGACACGGCGCAGATTTGCCCCGTCGTTAGCCCCCAGGGTGTAGATTTGTGACAACCCATCACGCGTGAGAACCACGGCAAGCGTGTTGCCGTCTGGAGACCAGGCAGGCGCCGAGTTGTTGCCCTTGTAATTGGCGACTGGCGAACGTTTGCTGGTGGTGAGGTGGTGCACATACACCACGGGTTTGCCAGACTCAAAGCTCACGTAGGCCAGGCGTGTACCATCGGGCGACCAGGCAGGTGAAATAACCGGTTCACGCGATCTTAAGGCAACCTGCGGACTTTGCCCGTCTGCATCGGCGATTTGCAGTTCGTAGGTTTTGCCTTGCTTGAGAACATAGGCAATACGTGTCGCAAACACACCTTTGATGCCGGTGATTTTTTCATAAATTCGGTCAGCGATTTGATGTGAAATGCGCCGTAGTTCTTTTTCAGTCCCTGAAAAAGAAACCCCATCAAGCGGACCGCGCTTGACCGTGTCACCGAGCCGGTATTTGATTTCGAAGCGGCCATCCGGCAAGCGAACAACCGTACCATAGGCGATAAAGTCTGCGCCACGCGTGCGCCACTCGTCATACGCAATGGCCGTATCAACGTTTAGTGCGGCACCCGAGGTACTAATGAGGTTGAACTGACCCGAACGCGTTAAATCAGCGCGGATGATCTCTGCGATTTGGCTGCCAGCGGCATCGCCGCTAAAGTCAGCAATTGCCACGGGGTACTGCTGAGCCCCGGTGCCCGAGATGTCGACGCGCAGTTGTGCCTGTGCAACACCAACATAGCTCAAGGTGATTGCAGTGATCAGGCTCGCAAATAGCCAGCCAGCGAATGCGAGGCTAAACGACTTGAAGTTAGTCAGCAGGTGATGGTGTCGGTCAAACGTCATATGGCGTGGGCTCCTGTCAATCGTACATATTGTAATTGACGTCAATGTAACCAGGGTAGCTGCCTGTTGACGGTCTTGGGAAGGGCGTGCAACGCCGAATTCCGGTTTCGACCGCACGGTCAAAATTAACGTTACCCGACGACTTGGTCAGTCTGACATCGGCGATTTGACCGTCAGGCTTCAGGCTGACCCTGTACTGCGCAGCCGGGTTGCCTGCTGAGCCGCGGGGTGGTGGTGGAAACGATACCCCAGGCTGCACGCAGGCTCGCACTTTAGCGCCGTAGCCATCGTCGCGTCCGCCACCTGCTTGGTTACGGTCTGCTGTGCCTCCGGGGATCCCCGCCGCGCCTAACGCATCGCCGCGCATCATCTCTTTTAAAGCCTGATCCTTGGCTGCGCGTGCGGCAGCCTCTTCCTTCGCCTTTTTCTCGGCAGCTGCTACTTTCGCGGCTTCTTCTTTGGCTTTTTTGGCAGCTTCTTCTTTGAGTTTTTTCTCAGCGTCTTCTTTTTCTTTCTTTTCGGTGGCCGCTTTTTCAGCAATGAGTTTTTTCTCGGCGTCTTCTTTTGCGCGTTTATCCGCCTCGAGGCGCTCAGCATCCCGACGACGTTGTTCTAACCGCTCGGCCTCTTTGATTTTTGCGAGCTCAAGTTCTTTTTTGATACGTTCTTTTTCTTTAATCGCATCTTCAGCGGCTTTTTTCTCAGCGGCCTCTTTGGCCGCATTTTCGCGCTCAAGCCGTTCTTGCTCGCGCCGCCGCTTGGCCTCTTGTTCGAGTGCGATCTCTGGATCTACTTGTGGGACGGGTGCTGCTGTTGGCGCAACCGGTGGAGGCGGTGGCGGCGGTGGTGGGGGCGGTGGTGGCTCGGGCTTTGGCTCGGGCGCAGGTTCTGGCTTGGGAGCGGCTGTTGGCTCAGGTGGCTTGGGGGCAGGGTTGACCGGGCTGTTGCCTTCAGCAACGAGCATTACCTGTAAAGGCCCCTGGGTTTCAGTTTTCCAGTCAAGCCCAATCACAAGCATGAGCACCAAGATCAGATGGGTCAGTAAAGCTAACGCTAAGGCGCGTAGATTCATGGCCTGCCGAGGAGGCAGTATTGGGCCGCGTACCATCGTGGGCTTACGTGGCTTCATGAGTAACACAAGGTCTTAAACGGGTTCGGCATTAATGCGCTTAACGCTTTACGGGCTTTGCATTGGGAGCAGGAGCGGTGTTGCCTTTCTGATCCACTAACAATCCCAGTTTTGTTACACCATTTTTACGGAGGTCTTCCATGACTTTCATCACCACGTCGTAGGGCACTTTGCCATCAGCGCCAATAACGACTGGCTGATCGGGTTTAAGCTCAGACAAAATTGTTTGAGCTAAAGCGTTGCGCTCAACGGGCCTGTATGTTTGACCCGGCTCGCGCCTGCGCCACGACACTTTGCTGTCTTCGGTAATTTGAATTTCGATCGGTGTTAAGGGCACATTCGCCGCTTGACCAACGGAGGGCAGCTCAATCACGCCAGGTGTAATCAAGGGAGCGGTGACCATAAAAATCACCAACAAGACGAGCATGACGTCGATATAAGGTACGACGTTGATTTCGTTTTTTAGGCGTCGTCCTCGCCCAGAATTCGAGCGTACCGAAGACATTAGCGCACCTGCCGCTGCAGAATGTTCAAGAACTCATCGACAAAGGATTCAAAGCGAATCGATAGCCGATCGATATCGTGGGTGTAGCGGTTATACGCAACGACCGCCGGAATCGCGGCAAACAGACCAATAGCAGTGGCAATCAGGGCCTCTGCAATGCCCGGTGCGACCGAGGCAAGCGTGGCCTGCTGCACATTGGCTAGACCCACAAACGCGTGCATGATCCCCCATACCGTGCCGAGTAGCCCAATATATGGGCTGACCGAACCCGCCGAGGCCAGGAAGTTTAAGTGTGACTCCAGCTCATCCATTTCGCGTTGAAACGCGGCGCGCATGGCGCGTCGAGCACCATCAAGTGTGGGGGCGGTGCCGGGTGCTGCACCTGTGCGGCGGGCCTTGGTGAATTCTTCCATCCCAGCATGAAATATGCGGGCCAGGGCACCGCTTTCGTTCAAACGATCGGCCACCGACGCATCAAGCTCGTTGAGATCACCACCCGACCAGAAGTCATCCTCAAAGCTTCTTGTTTGTACCAGTGTTTTTTTGATCGTTGCACGTTTTGAAAAAATGAAGGTCCAGGAAACAACCGAGACCACGATCAAGAGCAGCATGATCAGTTGCACGGGAATGCTGGCATTTAAGACCAGCGTGAGCATTGACATGTCGGAGGTAGTTGGCATCAATTATTCCTGAATAGTGACAGCAAATTTAGTTCGTACCGATTTTGGAATTGCAGCGACTCGCATGTTACCGGTTTCTACGCAACAGACTTGGATGTCACTTTGCGTGAGAAGTTCGCCCTCGCAGCGAATGGTTTGGTGGAAGTGTAACGAAGCTCGGCCCAGTCGTGTGACTTCGCTTTCGATTTGTAACAAATCATCGAGACGAGCGGGTTTCAGATACCGAATATTGAGTTCAGTCACCATGAAGGCCCGTTGCTCTTGTGCTGCAACCGTTGATTGGTTTACGCCGACCGCGCGCAGCCACTCGGTGCGGCCACGTTCCATAAATTTTAGATAATTGGCGTAAAAGACGACGCCACCCATATCGGTGTCCTCGTAATACACCCGCACGTCAAAGCGATGTTTAAAGGCAGGTGGTTTGGGTAGCATCTGCTTAGGCCATTGCCAAGCGAGCCACCGCTTGGTGCGCGCAATCTGCAAGCTGGACTCGCGTGGCTTCGGTTTCGGTGCGGCCTAGTAGCTCGACCACGCCCTCTTTCAGACCGCGATCGCCTACCGTGATCCTGAGTGGCGGACCAATGAGCTCCCATTCTGCAAACATGATTCCTGGACGCAAATCACGATCATCCAGGATCACGTCAACGCCCTGATTTTTGAGTGAGGTATAGAGCGACTCGCAGGCCGCACGGACTTCTTCGCTTTTACCCCAACCGACCCCGCAAATGACTACTTCAAAAGGTGCCAGCGCGCGCGGCCAGACAATACCTTTGGCCTCATGATTCTGTTCAATCG
>JBAXLV010000167.1:0-5910 GCA_037134635.1 Alcaligenaceae bacterium | reverse complement strand
CCTGGCTAGTAATGGTGCTACCTGAAACCTCTTTCCACTCCCAGACCTTTTTAATGAAATTTTCGCGACCAAGGTCGTGGCGCGATATCTTTTGCGCGTCAAGCTGGCGCTCAACCACGATTTGAGTCGCGATGCCTGCATGATCGGTGCCTGGCACAAACACCGTGTCACATCCAAGCATGCGGTGGTAACGAACCAGACCGTCCATGATGGTTTGGTTAAACGCATGCCCCATGTGTAGCGTACCGGTCACATTGGGTGGGGGAAACTGAATGGCATAGGCGGGAGCGGCAGCCTGGGGTGCTGCTGAGGCGCCCACAGCTGCCGCTTGAACGTGCTGACCCCCGGCAAAATAGCCTCGACGCTCCCATTCGGGGTACCAACGGGCTTCGATCTCGGCCGGTTCGAAGCTTTTTGAGAGATCCACGTCTGGCAGTGGGTTGGGCTGGTTCATAAGAATTCCGCAGGGGTTAGGCAGTGTGTCAGGCCGCAGGTCAGGCCGACACAGGTTTGGTTCAAGCCTGCTATTTTAGGATGTTGTCGAGTTTAGTGCCGTGGTAGAATATTGGGTTACGGTGGGCGTAAGCAAAGTCCCTGTTTTTATTGAGAAATCTTGGAGTTTTACATGTCTGTCGAACGTACCCTATCGATTATCAAGCCCGACGCCGTCGCTAAAAACGTCATCGGTCAAATTGTTGCTCGCTTTGAAGCCAAAGGCTTGAAAGTTATCGCTGCGCGCCTGCAGCAATTATCGCGTGCCGATGCCGAGCGTTTTTACGCCGTGCATAGCGCGCGTCCCTTCTTCAAAGACCTGGTCGATTTCATGATTTCAGGTCCGGTCTTTGTCCAGGCCCTCGAAGGCGAAAATGCCATTCAAACCAATCGCGACCTGATGGGCGCGACTGATCCTAAAAAAGCAGAAAAAGGCACGATCCGTGCAGATTTCGCTGACAGTATCGATGCCAATGCTGTGCATGGCTCTGATGCGCCTGAAACGGCTCGGGTTGAAATCGCATTTTTCTTCCCAGAAATCAACATCCATAGCCGTTAATTCGGTTGACTGAAAAGTGGCCTGCCTTGCATGTGTCCTGAACCAATCAATCTGCTTGGGCTCGATGCTCCGGCACTGACCCAATTAGTGGGGCAGTGGGGGGGCAAGCCATTTCGCGCCCGGCAGTTGCAAAAGTGGGTGCATCAACGCGATACCAGTCAATTTGACGACATGACCGATCTGGCGCGCGAGTTTCGCGCCCAGCTGGCCGAGCGCTGTGTTGTGCAGGCACCGCCTGTGCTCACCGAGCAACGGTCAAGCGACGGCACACGTAAGTGGCTGTTTGATGTCGGTCAAGGCAACGCCATTGAATCGGTCTTTATCCCCGAAGACGATCGGGGTACGCTCTGTATTTCTAGCCAGGCAGGCTGCAACGTTGGTTGCCGTTTTTGCTCGACTGGACATCAGGGCTTTAATCGAAACCTCACAGCTGCCGAAATCATTGGTCAGTTGTGGTGGGCCCGTCACGAATTACTCAAAGATGTTGACGCCTCGCGGCTACTCAATGGTGATCAAGCGATTGACACCCGGGTGATCAGTAACGTCGTCATGATGGGTATGGGCGAGCCCCTGCTCAATTACGATCCCGTGGTCACTGCACTTCGCTTGATGCTTGATGACAACGCCTATGGTTTGTCTAGGCGTCGTGTCACGGTATCCACCTCGGGGGTGGTGCCCATGATCGATCGGCTAGCAAAAGACTGCCCCGTGGCGCTCGCGGTGTCGTTGCATGCGCCCAACGATGCGCTGCGCGACGAACTCGTCCCATTGAATAAAAAATATCCCCTGGCCGAGCTTCTGGCTGCTTGCGAGCGCTACCTTGAATTTGCGCCGCGCGATTTCATTACGTTTGAGTACGTCATGCTTGATGGCGTCAATGATTCTGACGTGCATGCACAAGAGCTGATTCAGCTCGCCAGGCGCGTTCATTGCAAGTTAAACCTGATCCCTTTTAATCCCTTCCCAAGTTCGGGCTTAAAGCGTTCATCGGCTGCGCGGATTAAGATTTTTGCGCAGACACTGAACGAAGCCGGCATTGTTACGACCGTGCGTAAAACGCGTGGCGATGATATCGATGCGGCCTGCGGTCAGTTGGCGGGCGAGGTGCAAGATCGCACGCGCTTAAGTGAAAAAATGGCTTTGAAAAGATCGATTCCGATAAAAGAGGTTCGGGCATGAGCGATGTCGAGTTGAAAAATCCTTTGCGTGCAGAATCAGCGCCGGTTCAAAATGAACTGATCATTTCCTTGGGCTCGTTGCGCGGTTTGCGTGTATCAAAAGGTTTTTCTCTGCAAGATGTTGAAGTGCGTCTAAAGTATTCGGCGCGCATGATCGAGGCACTCGAGTCCGAACGCTTTGAAAGTTTGCCGCGCGGGCTTCCACTCAAAAGCTTGGTTAAAAGCTACGCTAAATTGCTCGAGATTGATTCAAAACCGCTCGAATCCATGCTCGAGCCCTACATCGGCCGCGTAGAGGGCGGCATCGCCAATCACACGTCAACACGTAGCCTAGGTTCGCATCAGATTGAAGTCGTGCAGGGTGGCTCAGTGGTCTGGCTGCTTCTGATCGTGATTTTGGTATTGGTGGCGTTGGGTGGTGCGGTCTGGCAGGGCTTGGTGCCGTCTAGTTGGTTACCAGCCTGGCTCGGAGCCTGGGCAAGATGAGTTCAGCAGGCACCCCTACCGTGAACCCGCTTGGCGGTGTGCCCGAGTCAACCGGCGTTGCTGTGGGTGCGTTAGCGCGTCATCGCACAAGGTTAGTCCCGATCAAGTGGGGCGATAAAGTGATCGCCATCGGTGGTCAGTCACCCGTTGTGGTGCAGTCCATGACCAACACCGATACGGCCGATGCAGTCGCCACAGCCATTCAAGTTAAAGAATTAGCCTTAGCGGGTTCTGAAATCGTACGTATCACGGTCAATACCCCTGAGGCTGCAAAAGAAGTTGCTGCGATCCGTGAACATCTTGATCGCATGGGCATTTCAGTTCCGTTGGCCGGTGATTTTCACTACAACGGCCACAAGCTCTTAACGCAGTTTCCTGAGTGCGCGCAGGCCTTGTCCAAGTACCGTATCAACCCCGGCAATATGGGCGGGGGTAAAAAGCGTGACGATAATTTTTCACAAATGATTGAGGTCGCGTGCCGCTACCAAAAGCCCGTACGTATTGGCGTGAACTGGGGTAGTCTGGATCACGAGTTGCTTGCGCGCATGATGGATGACAATAGCAAGTTGTCTTCACCCCGCACGGCGCAAGCTGTGATGCGCGATGCACTGGTGGTGTCGGCCATTTCTAATGCGCAGCGCGCCGAAGAGCTTGGCTTAGATCCAAACGCGATTATTCTTTCGTGCAAAGTGAGCCATGTACAAGATCTGATTGCGGTGTACCGCGATTTAGCTGCACGTTGCGATTACCCCTTGCACCTTGGCTTAACCGAAGCCGGCATGGGCAGCAAAGGGATCGTGGCGTCTACGGCGGCGTTAAGTGTGCTTCTACAAGAAGGCATTGGCGATACGATTCGTATTTCGCTCACGCCTGAACCTGGCGGTGACCGCACCCGTGAAGTGGTCGTTGCTCAAGAAATTTTGCAAACCATGGGCCTGCGTGCCTTTACGCCGATGGTGATTGCGTGCCCGGGTTGCGGTCGTACCAGCAGCACGGTGTTTCAAGAGTTAGCGGATCGTATCCAGACCTACCTGCGCGAGCAAATGCCCGTCTGGAAAAATCAATACCCTGGTGTTGAATCGATGAATGTGGCAGTGATGGGCTGCGTGGTCAACGGGCCAGGTGAAAGTCGCCATGCTGACCTCGGGATCAGTCTGCCTGGCACCGGCGAAGTGCCTGCTGCACCCGTGTTTGTGGATGGGCAGTGTACCGTTACCTTAAAGGGTGATCGGATCGCAGAAGAGTTTCAAACCATTGTTCAAGAATACGTATCGCGTCGCTACGGTGCGCGTGCAATTTAAAGTTAATTCATGACTCAAGCTTTTTCAAAAGTCACCGCGATTCGCGGTATGAATGATGCCTTGCCGGGCGCCGCTGCGCGCTGGGAGCAGCTCGAGCAACTTGTTCGCGAATGGTTGCGTGCCTATGGCTATCGCAACATGCGCGCGCCGATCCTTGAGCACACGCGTTTGTTTGCGCGCGGTATTGGCGAGGTCACCGACATCGTTGAAAAAGAAATGTATACGTTTACCGACTCTCTCAATGGTGAGTCACTGACCATGCGCCCCGAGTTCACGGCAGGCATGGTGCGTGCAGCAATTGAACACAATCTTTTGTACGATCGCCCGCAGCGCGTTTATGCGATGGGGCCGGTGTTTCGCCACGAACGCCCCCAACGTGGTCGTTATCGGCAATTTCATCAGATCGACGTCGAGGCCTTGGGCTTGGCTGGGCCTGATATTGATGCTGAATTGATTGTGATGGTCTCAAGGCTCTGGAAGTTGCTTGGGATTACTGACGTGCAGTTAGAAATCAATTCATTAGGACAGGGTGACGAACGTGCTGCGCACCGTGCCGCCTTGATCAAGCATCTTGAGCTGCATAAAGATATTTTGGATGAAGATGGCTTGCGACGCATGTACACCAATCCGCTCAGGGTGCTGGATACTAAAAATCCGGCCATGCAGGCGATGGCTGATGCAGCGCCAAAATTGTTTGATTTTTTGGGCGAGGCTTCGCGGGCTCATTTTGATGCTGTTTGCGCGCGCTTAACCGATGCCGGGGTTGCCTATCGCTTAAATCCACGGATGGTGCGCGGGCTCGACTATTACAATCTAACTGTCTTTGAGTGGGTAACAGATAAGCTCGGTGCGCAAGCCACGGTTTGTGGGGGCGGTCGCTACGATGGTTTGATTGAGCTTTTGGGCGGCAAAGCTGCGCCCGCTGTGGGCTTTGCGATCGGTGTCGAACGCTTGCTCGATCTTTGGGGCCAATACCAGCCCGAAATCTCGGTGCCCGAATGCGATGTCTATATGGTGCATCAGGGTGATGACGCCCAACGCCGGGCCGCGGTTTTGGCCGAGTCAATGCGCGATGTCGGGATTTCGGTCATTGTGCATGCGGGTACCGCTAGCTTTAAGTCTCAGTTCAAGCGGGCGGATACAAGTGCGGCAGCGATTGCGGTTATTCTTGGGGCTGATGAGTTGGCAGAAGGCGTAGCCTCGGTCAAGATGTTGCGCGCGGCCGATCAAAGCCCAGACACTGCGCAGCAATCTGTGCCGCTCGATACATTAGTTGCATATTTGAAAGACAAGGTTAAATAGGTATGGCATACGATCTCGACGAACAAGAACAAATTGATCAACTTCGGGCCTGGTGGGCTAAATACGGCACCGCTGTCTTGACCGTGTTGGTCGTGGCCATGGCGGTCGTGGGCGGTTGGCGTGGGTGGCAGTGGTATCAAACAAGCCAGTCTACTCAGGCGCGTGGCTACTTTGAAGCGCTTGAAGACGCGAGCCGCCAGCAGGGTGATGAGTCAATTGCGCGCATCAATGCGGCGATGCAAACCTTGCGCGCTGAGTTCGCCGCCACCGACTATGCTGCCCGCGGGGCGCTTGTTGCTGCCTCGGCGCTTGCTTCGCGCAATGACTTGCCCGCTGCGCGTCAACAACTCGAATGGCTTGCTCAAACAAAACACGTAGCCTTGTTGCCGGTGGCGAAACTGCGCTTAGCCGGTATCTTGCTAGAGCAAAAAGAGTTTGACGCTGCGCTGGCACAACTGAACGAACCCCCAGCGCCTTTTGTGGGTCTATATGCAGATCGCAGGGGTGACGTCTTGTCTGCGCAAGGCAAGGCGCCTGCTGCGCGTGAAGCTTGGACCCAAGCAATTGAAGCGCTCGGTGCAACCAATCCTTT
>JBAXLV010000166.1:0-5920 GCA_037134635.1 Alcaligenaceae bacterium | reverse complement strand
GGTTCAAACACCCGGCCTCAAGCGCTAAGCCAACTCAGGAAACTATTATGAACACTACATACCTCCGTCACTGCACAAGCGCCGTATTGCTCGCAAGCCTTGCACTGAGCGTTCAGGCTCAAACCGTTGATGCAAAGTTTGATGCCATGCTCAAAGACGGCTTTCGGGCTGAAGGCATTGCCGGGCTTGATCGACTGAAGCAAGATCAAATTCAGGCAATTTGTTCAGATACTGAATTACGTCAAACGCCAGCCGCTCAAAAAATCCTGATCGAGCAACAAACAAAGGCCATGGCTGATATCAAACCGCCCTCTGACGGAAAATATCTAGGTAGCTGGAAAGCCGGCGAGGCGATCGCACAAAGCGGTCGAGGTGCCACGTGGTCAGATACCACCAAAGCTCCAAACGGCGGTGGTTGTTACAACTGTCATCAAATCAGTAAACAAGAAATCTCGTATGGCAATATTGGGCCTTCACTGACAGGCTATGGCAAAGCGCGCGGTACAAGCGAAGCAATTCTGACGTATACGTGGAACCGCATCAACAATTCTAAAGCGTACAACGCTTGCAGCAACATGCCGCGGATGGCGCACTTTAATCTACTGACCGAGCAACAGATTAAAGATGTGATGGCGCTATTGCTTGATCCTGAATCCCCTGTAAATAAATAGTTTTAATATTCCTTTCATACACAACGATGGCTGCGTAATGAATCGTCGAGAATTTATGCAAGTACTTGCCGTTGCTGCGGCCGGCGGTTTCGCACTGCAATCGAATACCACGGCTGCACAAGCGGCTGCAGACGCCTTTTATGACCTACCTAAATTCGGGAATGTGCACCTACTGCACTTCACCGATTGCCACGCTCAACTCAAACCCATTTATTTTCGCGAACCCAGTGTCAACCTTGGTTTTGGTACTCAGTTTGGGAAAGCACCGCATTTGGTGGGCGAGCATTTTCTAAAAGCCTTTGGTATCGCACCAGGCAGTCGCGACGCGTACGCGTTTACTTATCTCAATTTTGAAACTGCCGCTCAGAACTACGGCAAAGTAGGCGGTTTTGCACACTTGGCAACACTGGTCAAACGCCTGAAAGCCTCACGGCCTGGCGCTTTGCTGCTTGATGGCGGAGATACCTGGCAGGGTTCAGGCACCGCGCTCTGGACCAACGGTCAAGACATGGTAGACGCTTGCCTTGCGATGGGCGTTGACATCATGACCGCGCACTGGGAAATGACGCTCGGCGAAAAACGCGTACAAGAAATTGTTGAAAAAGATTTCAACAATAAGGTTGCATTTTTAGCGCAAAACATCAAGACTACCGATTTTGGCGACCCTGTGTTCGAGGCCTACACCCTCAAAGAAATGAACGGTGTCTCAGTCGCAATCATCGGCCAAGCGTTTCCGTATACGCCTATTGCCAACCCTCGCTACATGGTCGAAAGCTGGACCTTCGGCATCGAAGAAGAAAACATGCAGAAGGTTGTTGATGAAGTGCGCAGCAAAGGGGCAAAAGTTGTTGTACTGCTCTCGCATAATGGTATGGATGTTGATCTGAAGATGGCGAGTCGCGTACAGGGTATCGACGCCATTCTAGGTGGGCACACGCATGATGGCATCCCTGCGCCCATTAAAGTCAGTAATAAAGGTGGCGTCACGTTAGTCACCAACGCGGGCTCAAACGGAAAATTTTTAGGTGTACTGGACTTTGATGTGCGCGGCGGAAAAGTCTCAGACATACGCTACAAGTTGATGCCCGTCTTTTCGGATTTGTTGCCTGCTGATTCCGCGATGTTGGCCTTGATTGATAAACTGCGTAGCCCCTTCGAGGCCAAATTAGTGCAACCGCTTGCAGTCACCGAAGGCCTGCTTTACCGACGCGGTAACTTTAACGGTAGCTTTGATCAACTAATTCTTGATGGTTTGATGAAAGTAAAAGATGCACCCATTGCCTTCTCTCCAGGCTTTCGCTGGGGCACGTCACTGCTGCCCGGCCAAACGATCACGATGGAACACCTGCTTGATCAAACCGCGATCACTTATCCTTACACCACAACAACCTCAATGAAAGGTGAGATGCTCAAGACCATTCTTGAAGACGTCGCGGATAATTTATTCAACCCGGATCCGTATTATCAGCAAGGGGGCGATATGGTGCGCGTCGGTGGCTTACAGTACACGATCGATCCAACGGCTGCAGCTGGTAATCGTATTTCAGAAATGCGTTTGGGTGGCAAACTCATTGATGCAGACAGCACCTATAAGGTTGCAGGTTGGGCCCCGGTCTCAGAAGAAGCCAAGCAGGCGGGCGGCGAACCGATATGGGACTTGATGACTACTTATTTAAAAGACATCAAGACAGTCAAAGCCAGCCCCTTAAATATGCCTAGCATCAAAGGCGCCCTCAACAATCCTGGCATCGCCTAAGCAGAGAATGATCATGATCATACGGCTCAAACACGCGGTACTCACGCTAGCCCTCGCCTTGACAGCCTTTGGCGCTGACTTAGCCCTGGCACAATCCAGTGTCGTTTATCACCTCGACAATGCTGCGATGCAAGGCTTAAAAGGGCTGCGCAATATTCGCAATCATTTGGATGTAGCACCCAAAACAACAATCATTGTGGTCACTCATGCCGAAGGCGTTGACCTGCTGATAGAAGGTGCTAAAGATGAAAAAAATGCCGTTGAGTATGCACCTTTGATCGCCGCGCTGAAGTCACGCGGTGTACGCTTTGAAGTCTGCGAAATCACACTCAAGAATCGTAAGCTGAGCAAAGACCAATTTATTCTGGATGCTGACTTCACACCTTCGGGCGTCGTGCGCATCGCTGATCTGCAGTTTCAAGACAAATACGCGTATATCAAACCTTAGTACAAAAACTTATTGACCGTATTTTTTTAACTCAAAAAGATCAGCATCGACCATCAACCCAAACTCCTTCTGAACCACCTTGCCCTGAGGGTTCACAACATACAGCTCAGGAATTCCTCGCCGCTTACCAAGCTGGGCAGACCAAGCTGGGGACATCATGGCAGTCAAAAATCCCCAAGAATGTTGATCTGCATATTTTTTTGCATTCCCTTCTTCGCGATCAACAGACAAGGCCAACACGACAGCCTTCTCTGGAGAAAGTTGCGGCGCTAGTTTTTGTAGATTGAGATTCTGCTTATGACAGTAGGGACACCACGAGGCCCAAACCTGAATGATCAAATATTTTCCGGTCAGTTGCTCGGCCGTGATCGCTCGACCACTCAGGGAGGTCAAGCTTGAAATCGTCAAGGTTTGGCCCACCTCAAGCGCACGCGCGCACTGACTTCCTGCTAACCAGAGCAGGCTTACGCTAAGACAAAAAAATCGGAGAAAGCCTGTATTCAAATTAAAAATTTACGTTGGTACGGCCTTTGAGTTTAAGAATTTCACGCGCGTCAGTGGGTGTCGCCACCTCAAGAGACAAGCCTTCGATGATCTTGCGCATACGTGTAACTTGATCGGCATTCGACTTGGCTAAAGTACCCGGGCCGTCCCAGAGCGAATCCTCAAGACCAACCCGAACGTGGCCACCCATTGTGGCTGATTGAGTCGCTATCGGTGTTTGATTGCGACCAGCACCCAACACGGACCATTGATAATCGTCACCGAACAAACGATCAGCAGTACGTTTCATGTGCAGAACGTCCTCGGGATGGGGGCCAATACCACCCAAGATGCCAAAGACAGATTGGATCAGGAAAGGGGCTTTGATCAAGCCACGATCAATAAAATGCGCGGCTGTGTAGAGGTGGCCAATGTCGTAACACTCGATCTCAAAGCGCGTATTATTTTCGCTGCACGAAGACAAAATGTGCGCAATATCTTTAAATGTATTTTTAAAGACACGATCATCGCTCCCGGCTAGGTATTTGGGTTCCCAATCGTGCTTAAACGTTTTAAAACGCTTCAACATATCGTACAAACCAAAGTTCATTGACCCCATGTTCAATGAAGCGACCTCTGGTTTGAAATAATGCGCAGGACGCAGACGATCTTCAATCGTCATGGTCGGCGCCCCACCTGTCGTCAAATTGATCACGACGTCGCTTTTTTCTTTAATCTGCGGCAAAAAGTTCTTGAACAGCTCTGGATCTTGCGAAGGGCTGCCATCTTTGGGATCACGCGCATGCAAATGGACGATTGCCGCACCCGCTTCTGCGGCTCCAATCGCAGCATCGGCGATCTCTTGTGCCGTGACTGGAATATAAGGCGACATACTCGGGGTATGAATGGCACCGGTCACCGCACAGGTAATAATGACTTTTCTAGGCACGACAGTCTCCGAAGACTAAATAAAAGAATGAATGGAGGAATAAATAAATTATTGCACAAGCGTTTCGACGTTACCGTCAACAGACAAGCTCTGTCCAGAGATCTTGGCCCCCGCCTTTGAACAAATAAAAACGATTTGCGCCGCGATATCGTGCGCCGTGACCGTCGTGCGCATCGACACCCGCTCAAGCGCTCGCGTACGCATTTGCTCTAGTGTAATCCCATACGATTTTGCTTTGGCGCTTAGCACCCGATCTTGACGCGGACCTTCAACGATACCTGGCAAGATTGCATTGACACGTATACCTTGGGGGCCCAATTCCATTGCCCAGGTTTCCGTGAGCCCGATCACCCCATACTTTGAGGCCGAGTAAGGCGTACGTAACGGAAAGCCCAAGCGCCCCGCTGCCGACGAGATGTTTACAATACTGCCGCCCTGAGGTTTCATCAGAGGCACCGCACTACGCGTACATAAAAACGTGCCCGTTAAATTGACATCAATGGTTTGCTGCCATTCGCTTAACACCGTGTCTTCAATCGCAGCTGTGGGGCCGGCGATTCCTGCGTTATTCACCAAAATATCAAGGCTATTCCAACGTTTTTTAATGGCTGCGAACATTTCTAATACTTGCGTTTCATTTGAAATATCCGTCAACGTCGCAGTCACCTGCGGAAACGCCAGTTGCACATCTTTTAATGCTGCAGCATCGATATCACACACATGAACTTCAGCACCTTGCGCAAGCAACGCCTCAGTAATTGCACGTCCGATGCCTTGCGCACCTGCTGTGACCAGTGCACGTTGACCATCTAAGCGAAATGAAATTGCCTCTGCCATCACGACCTCAAAAAATTACATCCAGAGAATTTTCTTACGATAATCGAGATCTTCTAAAAGCGCACTTGCGGGGCCCTCGTGAAACACTTGACCTCGCTCAAGTGCGAAGACGCGATCCGATAACGCCAGCACCAAATCCAGATTATGCTCGACAATCAAAATAGAGACTTCGCTGCGCAGCTTATCGAACACGGTGAAGAGCTCGTTAATCACCGACGGCGCCAAGCCCTCGAAGGGCTCATCTAAGAGCAGCAATTTGATGTTGCCTGACAAGGCGCGCGCAACCGCGACCATCTGCTGCTCACCACCCGAGAGATAATCGGCAGCCACATCCATCCGATCCCTTAGACGTGGAAAATATTCAAAGATTTTTTCTTCAGTCCAGTAGGTACCGCCGATCGCAGGATTGACGCGATTCATACGACCCAAAGCAAAGTTATCACGGACTGACATGCCGGCAAACAAGCCTCGGCCCTGCGGTACATAACCAATACCGATTCGTGCAATATCAGGAGCCGCCATACCCGAAATCTTTTGACCATCGAAGGTGATCTCTCCGCCTACCGGCGCAACCAAACCCGTCAAGGTTTTAAGAAGCGTTGATTTACCGGCGCCATTGCGCCCGAGAAGCGCAACGATTTCTCCTTTGTGCACATTCAAAGAAGCCTCATTCAAGATATGGCTCTTACCGTAATAACTATTCACCTGATTAAACGAAAGCAATAGATCATCCGCTTGAGTCGATGCCGCAGTTCGCGCTTGAATGGCAGGGGTTC
>JBAXLV010000165.1:0-5921 GCA_037134635.1 Alcaligenaceae bacterium | reverse complement strand
TGTCTCAGTAAGCCAGCGCGCGGCCGCTGTGTGGCTGAGCCTGGGGTCTTGGTTGCCTTTGGGCTGTGCGACGAGCCCGGGCGCTGTCCAATCCAAGTCGAGGTAGTCGCCATCGGGCGTGTCGTGTCTTGTTCGAACGAATCTGAGGCGATTCGTGGGCGCAACCAATGCGCCAAAAAGTGTCTGGGTATGACGTTCGGGTAACCAGCTTGGTGTCTGACAAGAGGTGAGATCGAGGGCGGCAGTCACTATGAGATGCGATTAGTGCAAAAGCCCAGGTGCATCAGCCAGTTCGAGTGCGCCTACTTGCTCGGGTGCTGCCGAAGCGTGGTGCATGACCAAACGCCAGCCAGTCGGGCCCTTATGATAAACGTTGGTCGCGTAACAGTGGGCGACTTCGGTGCCTTCTTGTCCGCGCACGGTGACTTGCTCGATTAATGAGTGCACGGTGCTCATCATGCTTTGGGTGACGACTAATTTAGCCGGACGGATATGTAAGGCGCCATGCGTCAGGATCTCTTGCCACGAATCTTTTACGGCGTGTAAACCCACCATGCGTAAGCCGCCCGGGTGTACGCAGATGATTTCTTCATCGTCGGCCCATACTTGCATCAAGCGGTTGAGGTCTGCGCGCTCGAGTGCATCATAAAAAGCCAATTCTGCTTCTTCGGCGGTGGCGAACATCACGGGCATGAGGGAGACCTTTAATGGCCGTGCACAACTGTACCCTCTGCTAATTGGTAATGCGTGCCGCAGTACGGACAATTGACATTACCCGTTTTGGTGACATCCAAAAATACACGCGGGTGCATGCTCCAGAGCGGAGCGCGCGGGCCAGGGCAGTGCAGGGGTAAGTCAGCGGCGCCGACTTGCACAGGAGTTTGATCTTTGCCAGAGGCAGGGGCTTGCGTCATCGCGACTCTCAAAGAAAATAAGCAATGTTAAGAGTGTAACAAGTGCACAGTCTACAATTGCATGAATTGCTTGAACTGCTTAAAAAAATTCTGATCTGTGATTGCGTCTCACCCTCTAAGCCCTCTGCGCGAGCAGAAACGCGCCGCTTTTTTCATGGGACTGCGGGCGATTACGCCCGGTTTGGTCGCCCTGACGATCTGGGGCATCGTGACGGGCGTTGCGATGTCACGTTTTGGCCTGACGGATCAGGCCTCAGCCGCCATGTCGTTGCTGGTTTATGCGGGCTCGGCGCAATTAACTGCTTTACCCTTGATTGCTGCCGGAGCACCTTTATGGCTGATTTTTGCCGCGGGCATCATTGTTAATTTGCGCTTCATCATTTTTGGCGCAGCGTTGCATCCCTACTTCAAGGATTTGTCCTGGGGTAAGCGGCTCGTGATTGGATATTTGGCGGTCGATATCGCCTTTGTGGTGTTTATGCCCCGGTTCCACGATGCCCCACGAAAAGGCACGCTCGAACAGCATTGGTTTTTTTTGGGCGCAGTGATCCCTTCTTGGTTTCTTTGGCAGTTGACCTCTCTAATCGGGATTAGTTTGGGCAGTGTCGTTCCGGTGTCTTGGTCAATTGACTTCGCAGCAACGCTTGCGTTGTTGGCGTTGATGTTGCCCTTGGCTACCTCGCGCCCGATCGTGCTGTCGATCCTGGCGGCAGCAGTTGTGGCTTGGGTCGCGCAGACGTTGCCCCTGCGCTTGGGGTTGATGGCGGCAGTTCTAGTCGGGATTGTGGTGGGAATGTGGGCTGAGCAGCAGCAAGCGCCACGAGGCAAGCGCTGATGGATGCCCAGTATGTTTACGCCGCGATTGTGTTGCTGGCCTTGTGTGTGGTGATTTGTCGAACAGGTTATTTTGTATTTGGGCATCATTTTCCGTTACCACCCAAACTGCGCAGTGCTTTGCGCTACGCACCGCTGGCAGCCTTGACCGCGATCATTGTGCCTGATGTACTACCTTGGAATGTGCAGACTGGGCCGCAGTTTGATCTCAAGTGTTTAGCTGCGTTGGTGGCGATAGGTGTGTTTTTACAAACCCGTAATAGCTTGCTTGTAATCGTGTCGGGCATGATCGTCTTGTGGTCCGTACGCGGATTATTATTGTTGTTTTAGTGTTGTAAAGCAGGGTTGATTGTGGCGAGGCCTAAGGGGAATCCCCAGTAGAGGGTGTTGACTAGAGTACACTCACAGGTGTTTCCTTAAATAATTCAATGACTTCAGTCATTTAAAACGATTTGACCTCTACTACTCAACCAACAGATACGCCGACTGTAGCGACACCAACTTTTGCTGAAATCGGGCTGCATCCCGCTTTGTTGCAGTCGGTGATCGATACCGGTTACACGATTCCCACCCCCATCCAGGCTCAAGCAGTTCCGCTCGCAATGGCGGGGCAAGATGTCATGGGCGCGGCTCAAACGGGTACCGGTAAAACAGCGGCCTTCACCTTGCCCATCCTGCATCGGTTGATGCCGTCGGCCAATAGCAGTGCCTCGCCCGCGCGTCATCCTGTGCGCGCGTTGATTTTGACGCCAACTCGCGAACTTGCAGATCAGGTTTCAGAAAGCGTTAAGCGCTACGGTAAGTTGACGCCCCTGCGCTCGACCGTCGTGTTTGGCGGAGTGGATATCAATCCGCAAAAAGAAGCATTGCGCAACGGTTGCGAGGTTTTGATCGCCACGCCTGGACGTTTGCTGGATCACGTCGAGCAGCGTAATGTCAATTTAAGTCAGGTCGGCATTTTGGTTTTGGACGAAGCTGATCGCATGCTCGATATGGGTTTTTTGCCTGATCTTGAGCGCATCATTCGCTTATTACCCGCGCAGCGCCAGACTTTATTGTTTTCGGCGACCTTCAGTAATGAAATTCGTAAACTAGGTCGCACTTACCTCAATAATCCAATAGAAATTGAAGTCGCAGGTCGCAACGCGACTGCTGATACGGTGACGCAAATTGCCTATGCCATGTCGGGTGATGCAAAGCGTGCTGCCGTCGTACACCTTGTGAAGTCGCGCGGTCTGAAACAAGTCATTGTGTTTTCAAACACCAAGATTGGTACCGGTCGTTTGGCGCGTCAGCTTGAACTGGACGGCGTGCGAGCCGAATCGATTCATGGGGATAAAACGCAAGCGGATCGGATGAAAGCCCTCGAGGCGTTTAAAGCCGGCGAATTAGAAGTGTTGGTTGCGACTGATGTGGCTGCCCGTGGCCTGGATGTCGCCGGTGTGCCGTGTGTCATTAACTATGATCTACCGCATAGCGCCGAAGATTATGTTCACCGCATTGGCCGTACCGGTCGGGCGGGCGCTTCTGGAGAAGCCATCTCTTTATTCGCACCAGCCGAAGAAAAGTATTTGCTGGATATCGAAAAACTGATCAAAAGCACGATTGTTCGTGGCACCTTAGAAATCCCCAGTGAATTACTTGCTCGAGGCGCTGGGCGAGACGAGTCGCGTGGTAGTCGGTCGACTCATAGCGCTGAAACGAGCCATAGTCCGAGGGGCAGTCATAGTAGCGAGCGCCCCGAGCGCAGCGCACGCCCAAGTCGTTACACCGCACCAGTCAAACCACTCGACGATTTTTTTACAAAACCCTACCAGCCCTCCGCCTCTGCTGTCGCGGCTGCAGCGCAAGGACCTGTGATGGTGGCCAAAAAGTCGTCGCTCCTGGCAAAACGTCCCGTCGGCTTGTTGCTAGGTGCTGCCCAAAAAAAACCTGATTAAGTGCTCAGGTTTGTTTTAAGCGAGCCTAGCCATGACTCGTTTTTTTTAATCGCTCAACCAAGTCGTTTGGCAAGCCCGTTGGTTGCGTTGCGCCGGGGCTTTGCATGGCTTGAATCAGCCGATTTAAATGTTCGATGTGCGGCAAGACCGTGCCAAAAAATCGGACCTGTTCTTTTTGCATAATCGCAATCGTCGGAAAATTTTCAACGTCTTCGTCGCCCAGTAGTTCAGGGTAATCTTCAATGTCGATCCAGATGAAACAAGCGTTTGGATGTTGTTGGACAAGAGCGTCGAATTTAGGTTGATACGCTTTGCACGCGTCGCACCACGCGGCACAAAAACACATCACCACCATGAGTTCGGGCTGCTCAAGCGTTTTGGCGAGCGTTGAAGAGTTCGGAAAATAAAGATTCATTTCGGCACAGGCGATCAGGTTTGTCTATGATAGCCTCGTTTATGGCCGATTAAGAAAAAAGCGGACTCGACGCGCCGAGTAGGTAGTCCCTTTTTATCAGGAGAAAGTTACTTTGAGTTCACCGTCTACTGTATCGAACTCCGCCGGATTAGCGGGTGTAAGTGAGGCGTTCGGTCGTGCGCTCGTGTCCCAGCTTCATCCTCGCATGTTGTTTGCTGTGCTGATGCCATTCCTTATTGTGCTGGGCGCGGCAGTTGTGCTTCTTTTTGTTGCGCTGGGCCCGTTGACCGATTGGTTGAAGCAGCAGATTAGCGATTCAAGCTTGCTGATTACCGCCAATCAATGGCTGGTGTCGATGGGCTTGTTTTCGTTGCTTTCGGTCAAGACCTGGTTGCTCACGGTCACGGCGATTCTGGTGTTGTTGCCCGCCTCGGGTATTCTAGGTTTGGCCGTCGCTGCGGTGTTTGTCATGCCCTTGGTAGTTTCCCACTTGTCGCGCCACCGGTACGCCGACGTGTCATTGCAGGGCGAATACGCCTTTGCGGTCAGCGTCTGGAACGCGCTGTGGGTCAGTGTGGTCTTTTTGCTGGGTTGGATCGTGACCTTACCTTTTTGGCTTTTTCCGCCACTCGGTTTATTGGTGTCAATCTTGTGGTGGACATTTGCCTTTTCGCGCATGATGCGGCTGGACTCTGTGGTCGAGCATGCCAGCGCGGCAGAACGCAAAATCTTGTTGGCGCGGCATGGAACAGGTTTTTGGGTCATTGGCTTGTGTTGTGCCCTCTTGAATTTACTGCCACCCGCGTGGGTTTTCTTGCCGGTTTTCTCAGGACTTGTGTATACCCACTACGGACTTGAGAGTTTGCGCCGGTTACGTAGCGAAAAAATACTCGATGTGTGAAGGCTAGGTGACTGAAGTTGACCGAGAGGCACGCATTTGTGCTGAAATGTCGCATATTCTTAAATTTGATTGATATCAATTTCTTTCTGGAAACAACATGTCTGCATCTCAAGACAAAGCTCGATTTGGTCTGATCATTGTGGGTGACGAAATTCTCTCAGGCCGTCGCCAGGATAAGCATATGTCCAAGGTGATCGAGCTACTCAGTGCGCGGGGCTTGCAACTTTCCTGGGTTGAAATACTGTCCGACGATCGCGCCTTGCTCATCGCTGCGCTTGAACGCAGTTTTGCTTCTGGCGATATCGTGTTTAGTTGCGGTGGCATTGGTGCAACGCCCGATGATCATACGCGTCAGGCTGCGGCCGCAGCGCTGAAATTGCCGCTCGCCTTGCATCCCTTTGCTGCCGAGCAGATTGGCTTGCGGGTGGCTGAAACGGCTGCCAAGGGCCAGGGCAATCCAGATATCAACGCACCTGAAAACCAACAACGCTTGCAGATGGGTTATTTTCCGCAGGGGTGTGAGGCGGTGGTGAATCCGTTTAATCGGATTCCTGGATTTTTTATTCAAAATCATACATTTGTGCCTGGCTTTCCGGTGATGGCATGGCCGATGCTCGAGGCCACGCTCGATAGCCGCTACGCGCATTTGCATCACAAAAACCAACAGGTCGAACATTCGTTTTTGGTGTACGGGATGCCCGAGTCACGCATCACGCCTGCGCTTGAGGCGCTCGAGCAAAAATGGCCGGGTGTGCGGGCCTTTAGCTTGCCCTCGGTCGGCGAGGGTGGTGGGGTGCCGCATATTGAACTAGGCGTGAAGGGCGACCCCGAACCCGCAGCCTTGGCGCTTGAGTTTCTGCGCAGCGAGGCCTTGCGCTTAGGTGCGCGTTACGAGCCGTCTGCGGCCAAATAGCGCC
>JBAXLV010000164.1:0-5933 GCA_037134635.1 Alcaligenaceae bacterium | reverse complement strand
AAGTGATCGCACCAAAAATATTAACAGCGCCCTGGAAAACAACACGTATCTTTTTTAGACAGCGCGCACGCAAGTACGACATCGTTGAAGGGGTTTGTCTTGAGGGCTATCACGCACCGGGTAAAGACAAATACGGCAACGATATTTTTGTACCGATCAAACACGACGTTGGCGGCAATCGCATTCCACCAAAATAATGAACGCTCACTAGATTCGGTTTTAGAAAATCAAGGAAAGAAAAATGAATATTGTTCTTAAAAAAATGCTCGCATTCGCAACGGCGCTGGCAATCAGCCTGATCACACCCACCGCCTTTGCTCATCACTCAACCACCATGTTTGATCATGCAACCAGTGTGACCATCATCGGTGAGGTGCGCGAAGTTCAATGGACCAATCCACACGTCGCTATATTTATCTACGGCGTGATCAAAGAAGGTGAGCCCGCCGCACTTTGGCTCATGGAAATGACTAGTCCAGGCAACCTGGTCAGAGCGGGCGGATGGACACGTACTGCCGTTAAAAAGGGCGACAAAGTCACCGTCAATTTTAGTCCCTTACGAAACGGCGATAAAGGTGGTGCCTTGAAAAAGATCACCGTCGCTGATTCAGGCAAAGTCTTAACCGCCGACATCCGTGCGCAAGAGCGTCCAAATTTACAAGAAGAAGTCGCACCTGCTGCGAAGTAACGCAAGAGGCTGATTGCAAAGAAATCACTGTTGAATTGATCGGTGAATGTCTTTGCAATCAGTAATCGGCAAGCCGTCTAGACGACCACTCTGACTCAACTAAAACTGGCACTCACCGAGCCAAAGGCGCCAAAGTCAGCGGTCACGGTATCCCCCACCTTGATTGGTACCGGCACCACACAGGTGCCGGTCATGATGACATCGCCGGCCTGCAAAAATCGGTTGTGATCGATCAGTTCGTTGGCAAGCCAAGTCAACGCAAGCCTTGGATCGCCCAATACATTGGATCCCTGCCCTTTGCCTGCGATTTCACCATTACACCGCACACTAACCTGATGATCTTTTAAATCCACACTGCGCCAGTCAGTTTTAACCTCTGGTCCTAAAACAAAAAAGCACGCACAGGCAAACTCAGAAATCAACTGCGCCTCGCCCGCCTTTGCGAAGTCTTCAAACCGCGAGGCAGGCACTTCGATCGCAACATGCAAGGCCTCGACTCCAGCCATTACCTCGGCCATCGTAAGAGGTGTATCGCCCTGCCGTTCAATATCGCGCCCAATTCGAAAAGCAAACTCGGCTTCGGCGACCGCCATAAAATTACCGGTTAACGATACCGTTGCCCCATCTTTTAAGCAGCGCGAATGCAACAAACGTCCGGCAAGCGGGCCACTCACACCAATATGTTGCTGCCCCGCTGCGCTCGTTGCTGCAATTTTCCAGCCAATCCCTGTTTCGCCTAACGCTTTGAGTAAGGCCCCTTGCACGGCATATCCTTCAGCGCGTGAGCGCGGTCGACACGCTGGATCAAGCGAAACAATGCGCCCGTGATCACGAAAGACTGGCAATAAGCTTGCAACGGCTTGGTTAATCTGTGGTGTTTGCATGAGAAATCCTCACTTTGCTGTGCATAATATGCAGTAAAGTACCCTAAAAAGAGCAAACGAGACATGACAGAACCCTATCAATTGACGCTCAGCCAAATGGCCAGGGCGTTGCGTACCAAATCCTTGACCTCTGAAGCGCTAGTCGCAAGCTGCCTTGAGCGCATCCATGCGGTCGATCGCGAGGTGTTAGCCTGGGCGCGTCTAGGTAGTGAGGCAGCACTGACACGTGCTCGACAGCTCGATCAAATGCCTTACAGTGGTTTTTTGCACGGCATTCCGATTGGCGTCAAAGATATCATCGACACCACGGATTTTGTGACAAGCTACAACTCTGCAATTTACCAACAGCATCTTCCACACAAAAATGCTGCGATCGTCACCCGGGCCCTTAAAGCCGGTGCCATTATTCTTGGCAAAACAACGACTCAAGAATTTGCCACCCGCGGCAACCTCAGCCCGACGCGCAATCCACACTCAGTCAAACACACGCCTGGCGGCTCTTCCAGTGGCTCGGCGGCTGCAGTCGGTGCCAGCATGGTGCCTTTGGCTTTAAGCACCCAGACTGCGGGCTCGATTGTGCGGCCAGCCTCGTATTGTGGCGTAGTCGGCTTTAAGGCGAGCCACGGTTTGATAGATATTGCTGGTGTCAAGACCATGGCCCCCACGCTCGATACGCTTGGCATGCATACGCGCAGCGTCGAAGATGTTGCCTTGGCGCTCTCGTTACTTTCTGACTGGTCGGGACTGCCCTCCTTTGAAAAAGGTCTCGCAAGCACGATGGTGGTCGGACGCTGCGAAGATCCCTATTGGTCGTTAGCCGAGCCGGCAACACGACAAGCCATGGATCTGGTGCAAGAGAAGCTCGAGCGCGCTGGCATCAAAGTCATCAAGATCAAGCTACCACCTTTATTCGACAAGCTAGGTGCCGCGCTTGACACCATTAGCGACGTTGAAGGGCTGGCTTCGCTTGATCGCGAATTAAAGCATCACCGTGACGGTTTATCTTCGGGCGTTCTAGGCAAATTACAACGCGCGCAGGGCATTTCAAGGCAAACCTATGAAGAAGCGACACGTCTGGGTCGTGCGTGCGCCGAGCAAAGTTCAGCACTTTATGCGGGCGTCACTTGCCTGCTCACACCAAGCGCACCGGGCTATGCCCCTTTGCTTGAAGCTCAAGATCCGGGGGATTCTTGTTTCAGCAAACTCTGGACTATTTTAGGAATGCCCAGTGTCAACATCCCGATTCCGTTGCCGGGACCGCTTCCAATCGGACTTGAAATTATTTGCCCCAAAGGCCAAGACACGCTTGCACTGCAAACTGCGCAGTGTATTGAAAATATTATTAATCAAAAATCCTAATCCATAAAATTATTTTTAAAAAAACGAGCTCAATATGTTGAATGATCGAAGCAAACTCAGACAAATGCTATTTGGTTTGCTCCTCATCTTGAGCCTCAACCCGGTCTGGGCCCAACTACCTTATCCAGACAAGGCCGTACGCATGGTTGTCCCATACCCAACAAGCGGAGGCGCTGATATCCTTGCGCGCGCAATCGGACAAAAACTGACAATCAATTGGGGGCAAACCGTTGTCATCGAAAATAAAGCGGGTGCGGGGGGTTCGATTGGCACGGACATGGTGTCGAAAGCAGCCGCCGATGGCTACACGCTGCTGATGGCCTCACCGAGCCATGCAATTAATGGTGCGCTTTATAAAAATCTCGCCTTTGATCCAGAAAAAAACTTTAAGGGTGTGGTGTTGGCGGCCTCCGGGCCACTGGTCCTGGTGGTCAGCAGTTCAAGCCAGATCAACTCTGTCAAAGAATTTATTGCACTGGCGCGTGCCAAACCGGGCTCTATTAACTACGCTTCAGCTGGCGTCGGAAGCTCACCCCATCTAGCAGGTGAGCTGTTCGCGTTGATGGCCAAGATAGAAATGACGCACATCGCTTATAAGGGTACGGGCCCGGCGTTAACCGACCTGATGGGTGGCCAAGTACAAGCTTTTTTTGGCCCAGTACCCGCACTGATTGAACACATCAAAAATGGCCGCCTCAAAGCACTCGGGGTGACCACGCCCCAGGCGTTTTCTGCCATTGCCTCTGTGCCACCGATTGCAAATGAGATCCCGGGTTACTCTGTCTTGCAATGGTGGGGAATCGTCACACCGACCGGCACCCCTGCGGAAGTGATTGCCAAAGTGAATCGGGACGTTGCTGCCGTTTTGCAGGCTGACGATATGAAGAAACAACTCGCTGCAATGGGCGCTGAACCAGGTGGCCAATCACCTGAACAATTTGATGCGTTGATTCGCGAAGAAGTCGTCAAATGGACCGAGGTGATAAATAAAGCGAAGTTAAAAGCTGAGTAGATTTTTTTTCATGACAATCTGATTACAACAATACAGACTGAGTCAACATGGGTACGACAGAAGCACTTGCAACCTTCATCACGACTTTTGATGGAGCAAAAATTCCTGAAGCAGTCCGCGCAATCGCCGTACGCAGTCTGGTCAATTGGGCCGGTTGCGCCTTAGGCGGCGCACGTCATCCCGCCTTACTGAACGCGATGAACGCCATGCGCCCTTTTATCGGTGCACCACAGGCAAGTGTCATTGGTCGACACGACCGCGTCGACGCACTCAATGCAGCATTGTTTAATGGCATTAGTTCGCACGTCCTCGATTTTGACGATACCCATATGGCAACGTTGGTGCATCCGAGCGGCCCGGTGCTGTCGGCCTTACTGGCTTTGGCTGAGTATCACCCGATCGACGGCAACACCTTCGTCGAGGCGATTGTCTTGGGGATTGAAGTTGAATGTCGAATCGCGCTGGGTGTATGCCCAGCTCATTACGATATCGGCTGGCATGTCACGGGTACGGTCGGTGGCTTCGGTGCGGCTGCGGCAGTCGGTCGCGCACTCAAGCTCAATACCCAACAAATGTCCTGGGCACTTGGCATCGCAGCGACTCAGGCAGCTGGGTTACGCGAAGTTTTTGGCACGATGTGTAAAAGCCTACACCCTGGGCGCGCGGCACAAAGCGGCCTGAGTGCAGCCCTCATGGCTCAAACAGGCTTCACCAGTTCGTTGCGCGCCATTGAAGCCCCGCGCGGGTTTGCACACGTTTTATCGACTGAGCAACATTTTGAAAAAATGACTGAAGGCTTAGGCAAGGTGTGGCATACCCTTGAAAATAGTTTCAAACCCTATGCCTGCGGCCTGGTGATTCATCCGATTATCGATGGCTGCCTGACCCTGCGTCAGCAACAGCAATTCAGCTCAGAAGATGTCATACAGATTGATCTAAAGGTTCACCCCTTGGTGCTCGAACTCACCGGAAAAAGTGCTCCCACGACCGGGCTAGAAGGAAAGTTCAGCGTGCAGCACTCTGCTGCAATCGTGACGCACGAAGGAAAAAGTCAGGCAAGACAATATTCGGACGCTGCCGTACAAAATCCGGAGGTGACAGCACTTCGCACAAAAGTGCAGGTTGAGATTGAACCTAGTCTTCGGGTGGATGAGGCCAAAGTGACTATCACTTTAAAGGATGGACGCACCTTACGCCATCATGTCGTTCACGCACTAGGTAGTATCGAACGACCCATGAACGATGAACAAGTCGATGCAAAATTTATGGATTTAGCATCAGCGGTCATGACGCTAGATCAAGCCACCCAGGCGCTGGCCGCTTGTCGCGCGGTTGGTCAAGCACAAGATGCTGGCGCGGTTGGTCGCGCCTTAAGCGTATTACTTTAAGGAGCAGATTTGTGAATCATGCAGCAACGAGTACTGTCTATGATGTGGTCGTTATTGGTGGCGGTAACGCCGCTTTATGTGCAGCAATTTCAGCGCAAGAAGCGGGTGGCAACGTCTTGGTGATCGAACGCGCACCACACGAACATCGTGGCGGCAACTCTGCCTACACCGGTGGCGCGTTCAGAATCGCCTATGACGGTGCAGATGACTTGGTCAAATTAATGCCAGATCTACATCCTGACGAATTACGCAACAGCGACTTTGGCACTTACACCAAAGATCAGTTTTATGATGAAGTGATCGCGATGAGTGGTTATCGCGCAGATGCAGACGTCTTGCATACCGTCGTGCAAGAAAGTCTGCCCACCATGCTTTGGATGACACGGCATGGCGTTCGCTTTGTTCCTCTGTATGGCAGACAAGCCTTTAAAGTCGATGGCAAACATAAGTTCTGGGGCGGCTTAACCGTCGAAGTCTCGGGTGGTGGCCTAGGCTTAATGCAAACCCTCTACAAATATGCCGAAAAATCAGGTATTCATTTGCGCTATGCCACGCGGGCAGTTGGCTTAACCCGCTCCGACCATGGTTGGACGATCGACATT
>JBAXLV010000163.1:0-5992 GCA_037134635.1 Alcaligenaceae bacterium | reverse complement strand
CCGCCGCTAATGCGGGCTCGTCGAATCCAGGCTCGATGGCCATGGCATTCATGACGCGGCTTTGTAAACCGTGCGCTTCAACCGAGAGGCGGGTCAGCCAACCTACTGCCGGTGAGTTCGAAATCGGCGCAATGAGTTTGCCAATTGAGCAGCCCACTAAAAAGGCGGCCTCGGTGACTGAGACGACAGGGATGTCGACGGCTGAACGCAGTTCGCGCATGAACGGCTCGCTAAACGAGCCCACGACAAAGGCGTCAAAACCTTGACGTTCGGCATTGACGGCGTTATCCAGCACTGGATCCAGCACGCGATGGTGTCCAAACGCGTTGCCAAGTACTTCGGTAGGGGTGCGCCCAAAATAGCTGCCTGTGGGTAAGCCATGTACCTCGATGGACTGACCGGGGGATAACACTTTTTTTGCATGAGACTCTAGCGACTGGCGATACACAGTCAGGCCGTCTAGTTCTGTCATGGATTGGTGCCAGATTCGCATTTTGTCTTCCTGACTTAATCTTATTTAGGGTGAATGGCTGAATTTTTTATAGGTCTATCAATGGCTTGAGCGTCGATGGGGTTGACTTATACTAGCAAAAAAGAGGTCGATCGACCTCGTATAACTAAGCTGCCAGGTATTCCTTGGTAGATTCGGAGCAAGATATGTCCAAAGTTGGCCTAGGCGCTAGCCTGAGCAGCCCTGCGCCTGGCGCCTCAGGGGGCTCAGTTTTTGCAGATTTGACCCATTTTTTTGCACCCCGCAGCGTTGCGATGGTTGGGGCCACTGAAGATTTATCAAAGTTTGGTGGACGTTGCATGCGTCAAACGATTGATTTTGGATTTACGGGTGCGATTTATCCGATTAACCCAAAGCGGGACACTATTTTTGGTCAGCGGTGTTTTGCTTCGGTCGCCGATTTGCCAGAGGCGCCGGATCACGTCGGGATTGTGTTGCCGGCGCACGCCGTGCCAATCGCGTTAGAACAGTGTGCTGAGCGCGGCGTACCGTTTGTGACTATTTTTTCTTCAGGTTTTGGTGAGTTAGGAACAGAAGAGGGTCGGGCTGCGCAAAGACGAATTGTCGACATCGCGCGCGCTGGCAACATACGAATGATGGGGCCAAACTGTAATGGGATGGTGAACTTTGTTGATGGTTTCGCTTTGACCTCAACGGCCACGATTCAGGGCCCACGGCGTGCGGCGGGTGACTTGGGTGTGGTGAGTCAGTCGGGTGGTGCAGGCCAAGTTAATGTGATGTGGCGTGCACAGCAAGCGGGCATGGGCGTCAGTTATCAGGTCAGTTGCGGTAATGCCTGTGACCTTGATTTAATGGATTACGCCGCGTTCATGCTTGAGAGCGAAGCCACAAAAGTGGTTGCGATGCTGGTTGAAAGCATTTCGGATGGTGATCGATTAAGGGCGCTGGCTGAACGCGCATACCAACTGAACAAGCCAATCGTCATGGTGAAGGTTGGGCGTACCGATGTGGGCAGTCGCGCTGCTGCGTCTCATACTGGTTCGGTGACGGGTGCGGATGATGTGTGCGATGCAGCTTTGCGGCAAATTGGGATTATTCGCGTCGATGATTGTAATGAGCTTTACGAAACGGCGATGCTCTTGCGTCAGCAGAAGCCTTTCAAGGGCCGTCGTGCCGCTGCCACCTCAATATCGGGTGGCAATCTGGTGATGGTTGCTGACTTAGGCGCTGCGCTGGATATCGAGTGGCCGCAATATCAGGCTGAAACGTGCGAGCAACTGGCCAAACTTCTGCCGGGCTTTGGTGCAACCTCGAATCCGACGGATCTGACCGCTGCGGCCATTGGCCAGCCTGGCGCGTATGCCAAGGCGACCGAAATTATCTTGCAGGATCCTTCGGTGGATATCCTGATTCCAGTGATGACCATTACCAATGCAGATGATGTGCGCAGTGTGGCCGACGTCGCTGCGCGAAGCGCTAAACCCATGGCTTTACTCTGGACAGGTTGCACCTCGAATGATCCGCAGCTCACCCATCAGGCGTTGGTCGCGCAAGGCCATGCCGTTTATTCAGATGCCTACCCCTGTTTAAAAGCAGTGCGACGCGCGATGCAGTATTCAGAGTTTCGCGAGTCTCGTTTGCATGCGGTTGCTAACCGACCTGCCGATATCGACCGTGCTGCAGCGCGACGCTTTCTAGAGCAACAGACGGGGCCGTTGACCGAACAGAACGCTAAGAAACTATTAAGCCATTATGGGGTTCGCGTTACTCAAGAATATCTGGCGAATTCGGCACAGGAAGCGGTTCAGTATTGGTCACAAATAAAGGGTACGGTCGTCTTAAAGATTGTGTCGCCTGATATCTTACACAAAACCGAAGCTCAGGCAATTCGTCTGAACTTAAATAGTGAAGCTGCCGTCTCAAATGCGTATGAAGAGATTCTGGTGGCGGCAGGCAAGTATCGATCCGATGCCAGGATTGAAGGCGTGCTGGTACAAGAAATGGTGGGGCAGTCGCACGAAATGTTTATTGGTATGGTTCGAGACCCAATCTTTGGTGCGGTGATCACCTTTGGGCTCGGTGGTATTTACGTTGAAGTACTAAAAGACTTGGTCTTTCGACTTGCGCCCTTGTCACGAACCGAAATCGCGCAAGCTTTAAATGAGTTGCGCGCCATAAAGTTGCTACAAGGTGCTCGCGGCCAAGCGCCTGCCGATATTGAAGCATTGATCGACTGTATTGAACGTGTGTCTTGGCTGGCGGCAGATTGTGTCGACAAAATTGCAGAAATTGATATCAACCCTTTATGTGTGTTAGCGCTTGGACAGGGTGTTCGAGTGGTTGATGCACTGGTGATCCCCATATGTTGAAAACTCACTTAGAAAATTCAGTGCTGACCTTGAGCCTTGATCGGCCGGCGGTTGCGAATGCGTTGAATTTGGAAATCTATGATGCCATGCATGCTGCGTTGACGAAAGCGCAGACTCAAGCCGAGGTCAAGGTTATTGTGATTGCAGGTGAAGGTGCACGCGCGTTTTGCTCTGGCGCCGATCTGAAAGAATTTTCTGATCAGGCGCCTGAGCGTGCTGCGCATCAACGCTTGACTTTACTGATGCGATGCTTTTTACAGATTTTGGATTTTCCAAAGCCCGTGATCGCGGTCGTACAGGCTCCAGCTGTGGGCGCAGGCCTGATGTTGGCCGCGTTGTGTGATGAGGTTTTGATTGCAGACCATACCTGGGTGTCGTTGCCTGAAGTGAAGTTTGATATGCCAACCCCGATTGGAGCAGCGATCGTTGCCGCGCGTTCAAATCGTTCAGTGAGTCATCGTCTGGTGCAGTTGGGCGAGCGGGTGACCGCAGTTGAATGTGGGGGTGTTGGATTGGTTGATCGAGTGGTTCCGCTCGCTGAATTGGCGTCGGTGTGCGCGCAGCGCGCGGAAGTTCTTGCGCAAATCCCACCTTATGGTTTTGCAATCAATAAAAAATGGATGAATCGCGAAGTTCGACAGCAACTTGTCGAGGCAGCGGAAGTAGCCGAAGCGGGCCACCAGCGTCACAAGTAGATTGCGCAGTGCGTTTAGACAGATTAATCAAGAGAGAGCTTAGCGATGCAATTTGAAATTACTCCAGAGCTTGCCGAGTTACGTTCGGCAATGCGTCGTTTTACGACCGAAGTACTTGAACCGATTGCGATTGAAATTGATCGCACGGGTGAAGTCCCAGACAGAACTTGGGATCTGATGCGCGCACAAGGTTATCTTGGTATGCGTATGCCCACACACTTTGGCGGCGGTGAGGTTGATTTGTCGACTTACTGTTTGGCGCTTGAAGAGCTGAGCCGTTCGCATCGATACTTTACGCTGATGCTGGATGCTACCAGTGGCTTGAATCCTATTGCGATATCAAAATTTGGGACGCCCGCACAGCAAGACAAATATTTGGAAGGGCTTTGCACGGGACGGTTATTAGCCTCATTTGCGTTAACGGAGCCCGGTGCGGGGTCTGATGCCCAGGCGATCTCGACCAAAGCCGAGAAGATCACTTCGGGCTGGAGACTCAACGGACGTAAGCATTACATTAGCGGCGCTCATCAGGCGGACGTCATATTGGTGATGGCAGTTAATGACGTTGAAAAGCGCTCTCGCGGGGGCATTTCGGCCTTTTTAGTTGATAAAGGTACGCCTGGCATGACGATCACGCGAGTCGACACCACAATCGGTTCAGATCCGATCAAGATTTGCGAGATCACCTTCGAGGACTGTGAAATTCCAGACTCGTCAATATAGGGTGAGGTTGGTCAGGGTTTTAAGATTGCGATGAGCTCTTTGGTGAGTGGAAGAATGGGGATCGCCTGTTCATGTATTGGCGTGGCGGATCGCTTAATTGAAATGTCAGCAGCCTACGCACGAGAGCGTCACACTTTTGGCAAGGCCTTGGCTGAGCGTCAGGCGATTCAATGGATGTTGGCAGATTCTGCGACTGAATTGGCGCAGGTGCGCGCATTAACGTACGAGACCCTGCGTCGAGTAGAAGCAGGAGAAAACGTCGGTGCTGCGGCGAGTATGTGTAAGCTGGCCGCCTCTGAAATGGTGGGTCGTGTGGCTGACCGCGCAGTACAGATTCATGGTGGCGCCGGGTTAATCCGAGGTGTACCAGTTGAGCGGTTTTATCGCGATATTCGTCATTATCGCGTCGGTGAAGGTTCGTCTGAAGTTCAGCGGATGTTGATTGCGCGAGAGGTGCTGGGATGAGTCTTAAGACAGGATCGCGCCGACAACCACTGAATGCTGCGATCGTTGGCATTGGTGAAAGCACGGTCGGCCGAGTGCCTCACCTGGATGCCTTAGGTTTGCAACGCATGGCAGCGGTCAATGCATTAGCCGATGCAGGTCTAACATTTGCCGATATTGATGGTTTGTTGACGACGCCGATTCGAGTTGAGAATTGGGCGATGCCCTGTGGCGTGGTCTCTGAGGGTTTGGGCATTCAAGCTCGGTATCTGGCAACTTTGGATGTTGCAGGTGCTTCGGGTGTGGCGATGGCGCATCATGCTGCGATGGCCGTTGCTTCGGGACAATGTGAAACGGTGTTGTGCGTAGCCGGTCAAAACATGTTGTCGTTTCAGTCTCGCGGCGATGCTGTTCAAAAACTGGCCGATGCGGGCTGGGCACATCCAGATTTTGAAGCGCCGCATGGCCCCTTGGTACCAACCTTGTATGCGCTGGCCGCACAGCGACATATGCACGAGTACGGCACAACCCCCGAGCAACTCGCTCAAGTCGCAGTGACGATGAGAGAAAATGCTTCATTGAATCCCTTCGCACATAAAAAAGATTTGCTCTCGTTGGCCGATGTCATGCAATCACGCATGATTACGTCTCCATTGAGAATGCTGGATTGCGCACTCGTATCGGATGGCGCGGTTGCGTTTATTGTCACGACGCCAGAACGTGCGCGCGATTTACGCCAGACTCCCGTGAAACTTTTGGGGCATGGTTATGGTCATTCGCATACTTATATCGGCGACTACAAAACTGTGACAACCACGGGTGCGGTACGTTCGGGACAGGAGGCCTTTGCGATGGCGGGTCTGACGCCCAAGGATATCGATGTGGCTCAGCTCTATGATTGCTTCACAATTACTGTTTTGATTGAGCTCGAGGATCTTGGATTTTGTGCGAAGGGTGAGGGCGGGCATTTTGTACAGAGTCAGGGAATCGGGTTAAAGAGCCCGTTGCCCGTGACGACGCACGGTGGCTTATTGTCGGCGGGGCATCCAGGCTTGGCCGGCGGAATGTTTCATCTGACAGAAGGGGTTCGTCAACTACGCGGGCAAGCACAGGCGCGTCAAGTTCCGAAGGCCGAAGTCGTGCTGGTGCATGGCAATGGTGGGATTATTGGCTTGCACAGCACGCTGATTTTAGGAAAAGGTTAACGCGTATGACTGCGACAATGAATTCGCTTAATAGCCATCAATACTGGGAAAGTCTGCGCACAAAGGGGTTTTGTCTTCCTCAGT
>JBAXLV010000162.1:0-6015 GCA_037134635.1 Alcaligenaceae bacterium | reverse complement strand
AAGGTCGTCACCACAACCTCACCGACCTCGCCCTCTGGCACCACGTCGTTTGTACCAGGGCGAACAATTTCTAACAAAACATCTTCGCTCAGCACCAAGCCCTCACGCGCCGGCGTTTCAAACGCAATCATCCCCAAATCAGCACTGCCATACGTTTGATATCCCTCAATGCCTCGGCCAAGCAGCCAGTCTCGCAACGAGGGCGGAAAGGCCTCGCCAGAGACGAGCGCACGCTTAAGCGAAGGGATTTTGATGCCTAACTCGTCGGCTTTTTCGAGAATGATTTTTAAAAAACTCGGCGTGCCCATATAACCCACGGGCATTAAGTCGCACATGGCCTGGATCTGCTGCTCGGTCTGCCCAACACCGCCCGGAAAGACCGAGCAGCCGACCGCGTGCGCCGCCGTTTCCATCATCGCGCCCGCGGGTGTGAAATGATACGAAAAACAATTGTGCGCCAACTCTCCTGCTCTGAAACCCGCCGCATATAACGCGCGTCCAAAGCGCCAATAATCAGGTCGCGCACTTTCGGGTTCATAGATGGGACCCGGCGAAGCAAACACGCGCAGGGCTGGCCCACAGCCAATGCTTGAGAAACCGCCAAAAACGCGTTCAATCACTGCATCGTCTGCACGCAAACCATTGCGCGCCGCTTGTTGAAGCTCAAGTAACTGCGTCTTGCGAATCACGGGCACTGTAGCTAAGGCGGCACGCGTGTTCAGCGTACGCGGATCGATCTGATCAAGTTGCCGTGCAATCGCGGGCGCCTGCGCAGCGGCTTGCGTAAATACCGCGGGCAGTCTTGTCAAGAGGTCTTGCTCACGCTGCGCGGGGTCACGCGTTTCACGCGCATCAAAAAACTCTGACATGAAAGGAATCTCTGTAAGATTAAGCCAACCAGCGCTTGCGACGGCGATAAAATTTATTGTCACGAAAGCTTTTTCGCTCGCCACTCGAAATGCCTAGATAAAACTCTTTGACGTCTTCATTTTGCGCCAGTGCCTGAGCTTGTCCATCCATCATGACACGACCATTTTCTAAAATGTAACCATAGTCAGCGTAACGCAAGGCAATATTGGTGTTTTGCTCAGCAAGCAAAAAGCTGACGCCCTCGCGTTGATTCAGATCTTTAACGATCTCAAAAATTTCTTCAACAATCTGCGGTGCCAAGCCCATTGAAGGCTCGTCGAGCAAAATCATTTTTGGCTGCGCCATCAAAGCGCGCCCGATGGCGCACATTTGTTGTTCGCCGCCTGAGGTATAGCCGGCCTGACTGTTTCGACGCTGCTTTAAGCGCGGAAAATATTGATACACCCGCTCAAGCGCTTGCGCTAAATCGGCACGGCCGAGATTACGTGTGTAGGCACCTGTTAATAAGTTATCTTCAATACTTAAGTGCGCAAAACAATGGCGCCCTTCCATCACTTGCACAACCCCTCGCTTGACCAAGTCTGAGGGCGTGAGTCGATCGATGCGTTCGCCGCGATACAAAATATCGCCTTTCGTCACATCACCGCGCTCACCACGCAACAAATTTGAAATCGCGCGAAGCGTTGTGGTCTTGCCTGCACCATTCGCACCCAAGAGTGCGACGATCTTGCCTTCAGGAACTTGCAAGGACACACCCTTGAGCACCAGGATGACGTGGTTATAAATCACCTCAATCCCGTTCACGTCCAGCAAGATAGCAGTGCTTGCCGGAGGCGTTGAGGACGGCTGCAAGGGGTTGCTCATCGCAAGTTCCTATCGTTCAAAGATCAAAGGACATCAACCCGCGCACTTCACTGTAGTCAGGTTTTTATCTTTTGCGTACTTGTCGGCAAACTCTTTAACCAAGGGTGTAACAATACTGGCGTCAGAGCGATACCAGTCGGGTTTAATTTGAAACTTGGCGCCATCCCAAGTAATGATGCGTGCCCAGTCATCGCCCGTATGATTCTCACAACTCGTTTTGACGGGACGCATCAAGTCACCAAAGCCGATCTGATCGAGATACTCCTGTGTCAGATTAAGATTTTCAAGCCCCCAACGCACTTGCTCTGACGTCACAGACTTACCTTTGCCAAACTTTTCTTGCGCTGCCCGAATTGCCTCAACCGTTAGCATCGAAATCACCATGCCACGCGTGTGCGCAATCGTACCAACTGTCGTGCCATTTGTATCGGTACCTTGAGCCTTGTCATATACCAAGGCTTTCAGCTCATCATGCACCTTGCCACGTCCCGCGGTGTTATGAATCGTCACAGCGTTGTAGCCTTTAGCAACATCGCCCAGGTCTTTCACATCACCTTCTGATGCCGCCCACCAGATGCCATACATCTTGTCACGCGCATAGCCGGTTGCCTGCGCCTCACGCAACGCCGTTGGCGTCATGATGCCAGCGCTCCAGAGCAAAACATAGTTTGGCCGTGATTGACGAATTTGTAGCCAAGTTGATTTTTGTTCAACGCCTGGTGCGGTCACTGGGTACAGCAATAATTCAAAGCCTTCTTTTTTTGCACGCGCTTGTAACAACGCAATCGGCTCTTTGCCATAAGGTGAGTCGTGATAAACCAATGCAATTTTTTTACCCTTCAACTTGTCAAGACCGCCCTCACGCTTGGCGATATCCTGAATCATGATATCGGCTGCCGTCCAGTAGGTACCGAGTAAAGGAAAGTTCCAAGGAAACACAGAACCGTCGGTCGACTGCGAGAGACCGTATCCGACTGTCATAATCGCTACTTTATCTGCAGGTGCCTTGTCGCTCACGGCAAAGGTGATGCCTGTTGATTGTGGATCAAACGCTGAAGCGCCAGTTGGCGGCTGCTTTTTCAGACGCTCGTAACACTCTACACCGCGATCCGTTGCATATGCAGTTTCGCATTCGTCATAGGTCAGTTTGACCCCGTTGACGCCACCGCGCGCGTTCACAAGTTTCAAGTAATCCATCTTGCCATCGGCCCACGGAATGCCCAACGGCGCGAACGAACCTGTGCGATACGCCAACAAAGGCACGAACTGATCATCGGCCGATGCGGGAACTGCGGCGACGCCCATGGCGCCTGCTGCGATTAAGGTCGCAGCCATTTGTTTAATTTTCATCTGCTTCATCTCCGTTTACGTCTTTTTGGTGTTTATCACACCGGGTTAAACATCCCAGCGACAAACTGGGCGTTATCAAACTCTGTCGGCACAACGCGCAAAGACCAACAGAATAAATTAATGTGGAAAGGGCCAAATCCGCAGCTTCTCTTTACCAATCGTCCATAGCTTGGCCAACCCATGAGGCTCTGCAATCAAAAAGAACACAATCAATGCGCCAAAAATCATGTGCTCGATATGCGCGGCCGTATCAATGGCCAAAGGCAAACCAAACCACCCAGGCACATGATTCAACGCGACCGGGATCAGTACGATAAAGGCCGCACCAAAAAAACTACCCAGGATTGAACCCAAGCCGCCGATGATCACCATAAACAACAATTGAAACGATCGATTCAGGTCAAACGCCAAGGGCTCCCAAGAGCCAAGATGCAAGAAGCCCCACAGCGCACCGGCCACGCCGACAATAAACGAGCTCACCGCAAAGGCCGTGAGCTTGGCATACATGGGTCGTATCCCAATCACTGAGGCGGCCACGTCCATGTCCCGTATCGCCATCCATTGGCGACCAATGGCACCACGCACCAAGTTTTTAGCCAGTAGAGCAAAGATCACCACAAACGACAACACAAATAAATATTTCGGGATCGCCTCCTGCAGCGCAATACCAAACACTGACAAAGCCGGTACCGATACGTTGCCCGAGGGTGAATAGTTCGTAAAGAACGGGATACGCAAGAAGGCCCAATCCACAAAAAATTGCGCCGCCAAGGTTGCTACGGCCAGATAAAGGCCTCGAATCCTTAGGCTTGGAATGCCGAACAGTACGCCAACCAGCGTTGCAAAAAACCCGCCCAGCAAGATCTCGACAATCAAAGGCGTCTGCGGGAATCGCACGCCAATGTTCCAGGCGGCGTAAGCGCCTACCGCCATAAATGCACCGGTGCCCAGAGAGATCTGTCCACAATAACCGACAAGAATATTCAAACCAATCGCTGCAAGGGACAAAATCAAAAAGGGAATTAACAGCGCTTTGATGAAGTAGTCTGAGGCAAGCAACGGCACCAACACAAACGCAAGCAACAACACCGCAAAAATAAAAATGCGATCTTGACGCACCGGGAAGATCTGCTGATCTGACCGGTAGCTCGTTTTAAATTGTCCGTTTTCACGATAAAACATAGTTCGTTTAACTCACCAATTTTGAGGCAAAGCGCTAGACGCGATCGATGATCTTTTCGCCAAACAAGCCTTGCGGTCTGAAAAGCAAAAATACCAACGCCAAGACATACGCGAACCAGATTTCGATACCACCGCCCACAAGCGGCCCGATATAGACCTCGGATACTTTTTCACCCACGCCAATAATCAAGCCACCAATAATCGCGCCGGGTACTGAGGTTAAGCCTCCCAGAATCACCACCGGTAAGGCGCGTAACGTCGCGGTCGCCAACGTAAATTGCACGCCAAATTTTGAACCCCAAATAATCCCAGCAACCAATGCAACAACACCTGCAACGGTCCACACGATGACCCAAATCCGGTTTAACGGGATCCCAACAGATTGGGCGGCCTGATGATCGTCCGCCACCGCACGCAAGGCCCGGCCCGTTGCTGTCACCTGAAAAAATAACGCAAGGCTCGCGACGAGCAGCGCCGCGATCACAGCCGCGGTTAAGTCTTCTAGATTCAAGAGCACACCGCCCTCGAACATGGATTCCAGAATGAAGGCTGGTTCTTTGGGCATACCAACATTGATCGTATACACCGACGCACCGAATGCGAGTTGCCCCAAGCCTTCAAGAAAATAAGCGATACCAAGCGTCGCCATGAGCAGTGCAGTTGCTTCCTGATTAACCAGGTGGCGCAAGACTAGGCGCTCAACACACCAAGCCATCATAAACATCAACACCGCACTGACCATAAACGCCAAGATATTGGCAAGGATAAGATTATTAAAGCCGAGCCACTGTGGAATCCATACCGCAAACCGCGCCATCGAAAGCGCCGCCACAAGCACCATTGCACCCTGTGCAAAATTAAACACACCCGAGGCTTTAAAAATCAGCACAAAGCCTAAACCAATCAGCGAATACAACATGCCGGTCATCAGACCGCCGAATAAGGTTTCAAGAAAAAATCCCATGTTCGCTTCGCCTTAATGCGCCACGCCAAGATAGGCGGAAATGACCGCTTCGTTTTGACGCACTTGTTCTGGCGTGCCATCGCCAATTTTTTTTCCGTAATCAAGCACGACGACGCGATCTGAGATATCCATCACAACACCCATATCGTGCTCGATCAACACAATCGTGGTGCCGAACTCATCATTCACATCGAGAATAAAGCGACTCATATCCTGCTTTTCTTCGATGTTCATTCCAGCCATGGGTTCATCCAACAATAAAAGCCGCGGCTCCATTGCCAAGGCGCGTCCAAGATCGACACGCTTTTGCAACCCATACGGTAGGCGGCCCACTGGGGTTTTTCGGTGCGCCTGAATCTCAAGAAAATCAATCAGATTTTCAACAAACTCACGATGTTTGAGCTCTTCGCGCTCTGCCGAGCCTAGTCTAAGCGCTTGCGCAAAGATGCCCGACGTCATGCGTAAATTTCTGCCGCTCATCATGTTGTCGAGCACGCTCATGCCCTTGAAAAGCGCAAGGTTCTGAAAGGTACGTGCCACACCCATTTCAGCCGCACGCCTGGGGTTCATTTTGTTAAACCGCTCGCCAGCAAACGTAATGCTGCCATGCTGCGGGGTGTAGACCCCATTAATCACATTGAGCATCGAACTTTTACCAGCCCCATTTGGGCCGATGATGGCGCGAATCTCATGCTCGCGCACATCAAACGAAATATCCGTTAAGGCCTTGACGCCACCAAACGCTAGAGAAATATCTTCGAGCTCTAGCACCACTTCGCCAATCC
>JBAXLV010000161.1:0-6016 GCA_037134635.1 Alcaligenaceae bacterium | reverse complement strand
AGCGATTGTGCTGACTGGCGCAGGCACTGCTTTTTGTGCGGGTGGCGATGTAGCCCGTATGGCAAGCTCACCGGCAGAGACCCTATCGTTTGAGCAAAAAGTCGCCCGTTTGCGGCAACGCAATCAAATTACAGAATTACTTCATGCGCTGCCCATTCCAACCATCGCGATGATTCGCGGCCCGGCCGCGGGGGCCGGCCTCTCTTTAGCACTTGCTTGTGACTTTCGCTATGCGGATGAGTCAGCGAAATTCAAGACGGCATTCATCAATGTGGGGCTACCGGGCGCCTTTGGCGGGCATTATTTTTTACCGAGAATTGTGGGCTTTGCAAAGGCCCGCGAACTCTATTTACTATCACCTACGCTGGACGCACAGCAAGCCAAAGCACTGGGGATTCTGACCGAAATCTTTTCGCGCGATACGTTAGAGCCAAGCGTGACTGCACTTGCTCAAAAATTTGCTAAAGGCCCCAGACAAGCGCTTGCATTGATGAAAGAAAACTTAAATCAGGCCTTGCAAAATACGCTATCCCAAACGCTTGATCAAGAGGCGTTTAATCATGTCACAAGCACTTTGAGCGCCGATCACAAAGAAGCTGCTCAAGCCTTTATTGAAAAACGCCCACCGAATTTTCATCGATAAATCAGTGTCAACATTCTAATAAATTTTAATGGAGTCAAATTAATTATGAGTCGCTTATGTGAAGGTCGCGTTGCAATCGTTACCGGTGCTGCACGAGGGATTGGACGGGAATATGCCTTGCAGTTAGCCGCCTGCGGCGCCAAAGTTGTCGTCAATGATCTTGGCGTTTCAAGAGAGGGGCTTGGTCGGGACACATCGGCCGCCCAACAAGTGGTCGATGAAATCAAAGCGGCGGGCGGTGACGCGATTGCAAACTGTGATGACGTTTCCGAATGGAAAGAGGCTGAACATCTAATTCAAAGCACTGTCGCACATTTTGGCAAGCTAGACGTTCTGATTAATAACGCAGGGATTCTGCGCGATCGTATGCTCGTCAATATGGAAGAAAGCGAATGGGATGCCGTCATTAAAGTTCACCTGAAAGGGACGTTCGCCCCGTGCCACCATGCTGCGGTGCACTGGCGCACGCAGCAAAAACTCACGGGCGAATCGGTCAATGCCAGAATCATTAACACTACTTCTTTTTCAGGCTTGCTCGGTAATATTGGCCAAAGCAATTATGGCGCGGCCAAAGCCGGCATTGCGGCGTTCACCATCATTACCTCGCGCGAATTAAAGCGCTATGGGATCACCGTAAACGCAATCAGTCCACATGCACAAACCCGCATGACCGAAAGTTTGCGTGAGCGCACACCCGAAGAAATTGAAAAACGCCATCCTCGCTGGATTGCTGCGGCCGCTGCCTGGTTGGCCAGTGCAGAAAGTGCCGAAGTGACTGCGCGTGTTTTTGAGTTAGGTGGCGGTTTTCTAGCAGCGATGGAAGGCTGGCACCGGGGGCCGCAGGCTGAACCCATGGACAACCCAGATGCAATCGGCCCCATCATGCTGGACTTGGCGCGACGTGCCCGCCGTAATGCGGATATGCGAGGCATCGATCTGGATTAAGCATGATTAACAAGCGCGTTGCCTCGATGGCACAAGCAGTGCAAGGCATTAAAGATGGGGACGTCTTGCTGATCGGCGGCTTCGGCACCTCAGGCCGACCCGCCGACTTATTGGCGGGCGTCTTCGAACTGGGGGTGAAAGATCTCACGCTGGTAGCCAATAATTCGACTACCGGAAGTGATGTCATCGCTGAACTGATGCGCGCGAATCGCGTCAAAAAGTTAATCTGCTCATTTCCACGCGGCTTAACCGGCGATACGATTTTTGATGAACTGTATCGCGCCGGAAAAATCGAACTTGAACTCGTGCCGCAAGGCACCTTGGCTGAGCGGATACGTGCAGGCGCCGCGGGCATTGGTGGTTTTTTTACGCGAACCGCTGCCGGCACCGACTTGGCCCGCGGCAAAGAGACACGCCTCATCGATGGACAAGAATACGTTCTTGAAAAACCCTTGATTGGCGACGTTGCGCTGATTCAGGCCAAGAAGGGTGACCGCTGGGGCAATCTGGTTTATCACCGTGGAGCGCGCGTGAACAATCCCGCCATGGCTGGCGCAGCAAAACTTGTGATCGCGCAAGTCAACGAGTTTGTCGAGCTCGGCGAGCTTGATCCTGAACATATCGTGACGCCTGGCGTATTTATCGACCGTGTGATCGAGGTGAAGAAATGAAAGGCCTAAGCAGACAGGACATCGCACGCGTGGCCGCAGAAGACATACCCGAAGGCTATTGCGTAAATCTTGGTATTGGTTTGCCAACCATGATTGCGGATTACATTCCGCTTGGACGAGAAGTGTTGCTACAAAGTGAACAAGGCTTGCTTGGCTTGGGCCCAGCACCCGAGGTAGGCAAAGAAGACGATGACGTGGTCAATGCAGGTAAGGCACACGTCACGCTTTTAAAAGGTGCTTCTATTTTTAGCCATAGCGACTCGTTCTTGATGATCAGAGGTGGGCATATCGATATTGCCTGCTTAGGCGCTTTTCAGGTTGCTCAAAACGGTGATCTTGCCAACTGGTCAACCGGCTCAGCAAAAGAGACGCCTGGTGTAGGTGGCGCGATGGATCTGGCGGCAGGCGCCGCAAACGTCTGGGTACTCATGGAGCACTGCCAAAGAGATGGCTCACCAAGAATTTTAGAAAGATGCAGCTACCCGTTAACCGGTCACAAGTGTGTCAATCGAATTTATACAAACTATGCCCTGTTTGAGGTCACTCCAAAAGGCTTCGTCGTCGAACGACTAGCCTCAGGTATCGATTTCGATTTTTTACAAACAATCACCGGTGCAAAACTGCATCTCAGCGCACACTGCAGCCCTTATCGGCCGAGTAGCGTGCCGAGTCATGCCTCGCGCGCGGTCAAGCCGTAAAGGACCATTTCAATGGAAACTGCTATCACACGTTTGTTAGGCATTGCGCATCCCATCATTCAAGGTGGTATGCAATGGGTCGGTCGCGCAGAACTCACCGCTGCGGTCTCAAATGCAGGGGCGTTAGGCATCTTAACGGCCCTGACACAGCCGAGCCCCGAGGCACTTTATGACGAAATCAAACGTACACGTGGCATGACGGATAAACCGTTTGGCGTCAATCTAACTTTTTTACCAACGCTCAAGCCAATCCCTTACGAAGCGTATCGAGACGTCATCATTGACGCTGGTATCAAGATTGTCGAGACTGCCGGCAACAATCCCTCTGCGCATATGCCCGCGCTCAAAAAAGCGGGTATCAAAGTTATTCATAAATGCACCACTGTGCGCCATGCCCTCAAAGCCCAGGATATTGGTGTCGATGCCGTAAGTATTGACGGATTTGAATGTGCAGGCCACGTTGGCGAAGACGATATCCCGGGCTTGGTATTGATCCCAGCGGCCGTTTCAAAACTAAAGATTCCTGTCGTCGCCTCAGGTGGGTTTGGTGATGGGCGCGGTTTAGTCGCAGCCCTGGCATTGGGCGCCGAAGCGATCAATATGGGGACACGTTTTATGTGTACCGTTGAATCACCCGTTCATGACAAAATCAAAAATGCCATCGTTGAGCAAACTGAGCACGATACCTGTCTGATCTTACGCAGCCTAAGAAATAGCAGTCGTGTTGCCAAGAGTGCTTTAGCGCTGAGCGTGATCGAGATGGAAAAATCAGGCGCAACCATCAATGAAATCGGCCCAAAGGTTGCCGGCGTCAAAGGCCGCGCAGTATACGAAGGTGGCGACGTAGAAGGTGGTATCTGGACGGTCGGCCAAGTACAAGGAATTATTCACGACATCCCCACCTGCGAAGTGTTGGTGTCCCGTATTGTTCAAGAGGCCGAGCACCTCATCCGCGAACGCCTAACCCGCTTATGCGGTTAACCGATCAAGAAGATCTCAGGAGTCAATCATGCTTGAAGTCGAATTTCCTTCCGATATGAAGCAATACGTCGGTCAAAAAGTCGGCAGTAGTGACTGGCTGACTGTAGATCAAAAACGGATTGATGACTTTGCCGCTGTCTCGGGCGACCACAACTGGATTCACATTGATCGCGAGCGTGCCAAGCAACAGATGCCAGACGGCAAAACAATCGCCCACGGCATGCTGACGCTTTCGCTTGTGACCTATCTGGCGAGTCAGATCGTGCGTATTAAGCAGCGCTCGCGCGGAGTCAACTATGGTCAGAACAAAGTTCGCTTCGTCAGCCCCGTGCAATGTGGGGCTCGTATTCGCTTACACCGCACACTAGAAAGGTACGACGAGATCGAGGGCGGTGCGCGGCTCACTTACAGCAACACCGTTGAGATTGAAGGTGTCGCAAAGCCAGCACTCGTCGCAGAAACACTGACTGTTGTTTATAGATAATAAAAAGTGCGGCGACACGTGCGTCGCAACACCATGACATGCCCACTGGAGACACTATGCGTATTCCGCACTTGATCCTAAGTTTTGTTCTGTCTTTTTTTACGGCGATTGCCAGCGCGCAAAACTTTCCGACTCAACCGATCAGATTGCTGGTGCCTTATGGACCAGGCTCTGGGACCGATGTCATTGCGAGACTGTTGGCTAAGCTCGCAGGCCCAGAGCTCGGACAGTCTCTGATCATCGAAAACAAACCGGGTGCCAACGGCACGTTGGGCGCGAGTCAATTGATCAATGCAAAACCAGATGGTTATCTGTTGAGTATTGTGCCAGTCGGCATCTTTCGTCAGCAACACGTCGTGCAAACCAATCTCGATCCAATCAAGCATCTAACCTTCATCAGCTCGCTGGTGGATTACAACTATCTGATTGCGGTGCGAGCAAACTCAAACTGGAAGTCTGTCAAAGAGCTCGCTGCAGATGCCCAAGCACATCCAGGCTATCCCTTTGGCTCACCTGGTATCTTCAGTACCCCTCAATTATCAATGGAAGCCTTTGCGCGAGCTGGTAATTTCAAGGTCACCCACGTACCGTACAAAAGTGCATCGGACATCGTGACAGGCCTAATGAGCGGACAAGTGGATATCTTTGTCGGAGCGGGCTCACCCGCGTTAGACGGTTTTATTAAGGACGGTCGGGCGCGCCTGCTGGCCAGCTTGTCAGAAACGCGCCTCGACTCTTATCCAAACGTACCAACGCTAAAAGAAGAAGGCTTTAACGTTGTGGCGCTGTCGCCGTTTGGCGTGGTCGGGCCGATTGGCATGGATCCCGCCATTGTTAGCAAGCTGGATCGCGCCTTTGCCAGTGCAATCAAAAATCCTGAATTCACCGACGTGGTGAAAAGAAATCTGATGGAAATTAAATATATGGGGCCTAAGGACTATCAAGAATATGCTGAAAAGACAGCTGTCCTCGAAAAAGAGCAGATGCAGCTTTTGCTGAAAACAATGCCCAAGAACTAAGTGACTACGCAGCATCGTAATAGCTTCGTACCCTTAAGGGCCAGACCTATTGACCAAGTACTTTCGAAGACCTAAGTCTTCTAGCTTGGCAGGTCGCGTCGCCTGAATTTCGCGCATGAGTTTTGCGATGAAGGTGGCATTTAAGTGATGTGAGTCACTGATAAAAGGTACGCCTTGCGCTTGTGTTGGGCATCCCGTTTTGTCTTCATGGCAAGTTAGGCCGATCAGATCGACGTAGGCAAACTTAAGGTCGTTCGGATAAAACGGCAAGCTCTCATGGCTTGTCTGTTTTTTTGGATAGTCCGCGAGCTCCATACACACCTCAGCTTGGCGACCCGTTCTGTACATCAATTTTTCACAACTCGAGTACTTTTCAGAATCAAGTTGAAAATAATTGCCGAATACAAATAAATCAAAGCGTTCATTTTTTTTCTTAAGTGCTCGGATCACATCAAATCTGAACTGGTTGACGTCATACTCAAAAGGTCGATAGCTAACTAACATCACCGCCGCGAGTCTTTGGATAACGCTTGGATCATTAATCAACAACTCAAAGGGTTGGCAGTAGCGTTCAA
>JBAXLV010000160.1:0-6020 GCA_037134635.1 Alcaligenaceae bacterium | reverse complement strand
CAGGCGGTTAGCTCAGCTGGTTAGAGCGCCACGTTGACATCGTGGAGGTCGTTGGTTCGATTCCAATACCGCCTACCAAATACACCACCCGCTAAGGTGGTTTTTTTGTTTTCGGGCGACAGGTCATGGTAAAAAAAGATGAGCTCGATCCAGACACCTTGGCATTAATCCAGTGGTGCACTGAAGTCGAAGTTTTTTTGGTCGCCGCGGGTGCAAGTCTGCGCGAGGCGCAAGACTACATCGAAGAACAGGCCGAATGGTTTACGGATCAGTTTTACGAAGATCTTACGCCTGAAGAAGCTGCCAAGGCATCACTCAATGAGCCTTAGTTTTTGTAATGGTAAAATCGGGTATCTTTTTAACTAGATTTTGCGTGCGATTCATTCAAGAAGGGCAACCCATTCCAGGTTCTTCGTGCCGCTTGTTAGGCACTGACAAAGCGTTGGTAGTCGTGCCGGTTGAATGCATGCGAGGTCTTACTCGGTGAACTGAGCCCACACATGATCGCGATTACATTGCCAGACGGTTCTCAACGCCAATATGCAGGTCCGGTGACAGTCGCCGAGGTCGCGCAATCAATTGGTGCTGGGCTTGCTCGTGCGGCCTTAGGCGGTCGCGTCACGCGGGGCGCAGAGAGCCAACTTGTAGATACAAGCCACCTCATCAAACAAGACGCCCAACTGGCGCTGATCACCAGCAAAGATCCTGAGGGCCTTGAGCTCATCCGTCATTCGACGGCGCATTTATTGGCTTACGCCGTCAAGGCGCTGTTTCCTGATGCACAAGTCACAATCGGCCCTGTGATTGAGAATGGTTTTTTCTATGACTTTTCTTATAAGCGACCATTTACCCTCGAAGACCTCGCTGCGATCGAAAAGAAGATGGCCGAGCTCGTCAAAAAAGACGAGATTGTTACGCGCGAAGAGTGGAAGCGTGATGACGCCGTTGCATATTTCAAAAGCATTGGTGAGGCCTACAAGGCCGAGATCATTGGTGCGATTCCAGGCAACGAAACGATTAGCCTCTATCGCGAAGGCGATTTTATTGATCTGTGTCGCGGCCCGCACGTGCCCAATACGGGCAAGTTAAAAGTTTTTAAACTCATGAAGCTTGCCGGCGCCTATTGGCGGGGCGATAGTAACAATGAGATGCTGCAGCGGATTTACGGAACGGCTTGGGCAACCAAAGAAGAGCAAGACGCTCACCTTCATATGCTTGAAGAGGCCGAGCGCCGCGATCATCGCAAGATCGGCCGTGAGCTCGACCTGTTTCATTTTCAAGATGAAGGCCCGGGTCTCATCTTTTGGCATCCCAAGGGCTGGGCGATTTGGCAGCAAGTTGAGCAGTACATGCGTAACGTGTATCGCGACAATGGCTATCAAGAAGTCAAAGCGCCGCAAATTCTTGATATCTCGCTCTGGAAAAAAACGGGCCACTGGGATAACTATCGTGAAAATATGTTCACGACAGAGTCCGAAAATCGCACCTACGGTTTAAAGCCCATGAACTGCCCAGGGCATGTGCAAATTTTTAATTCGAGCCTGCATTCATATCGTGATTTGCCTTTGCGGTATGGCGAGTTTGGTCAATGTCACCGTAATGAGCCTTCAGGTTCGTTGCACGGCATGATGCGCGTACGGGGCTTTACACAAGACGATGGGCATATCTTTTGTACTGAGGCGCAGATGCAAGATGAGTGTGCCAATTACACCGCGCTTTTGCAAAAGGTATATGCCGATTTTGGCTTCACCGAGATCCTTTACAAAGTTGCGACGCGGCCCGAAAAGCGAATCGGAAGCGACGAGGTTTGGGACAAGGCAGAGAATGCCCTAATGGAAAGCCTAAAGCGCACGGGCTGCGATTTTGAAGTTTCGCCGGGTGAGGGCGCTTTCTATGGCCCGAAGGTTGAATACACTCTTAAAGATGCCATCGGACGTCATTGGCAATGTGGCACGATTCAAGTCGACTTTTCAATGCCGCAACGGCTAAACGCCGAGTATGTTGATGCCCAAGACCAGCGTGTTGCGCCTGTCATGCTCCATCGGGCGATTTTGGGTTCGCTCGAGCGGTTTATCGGTATGCTGATCGAAAACCACGCCGGTGCCTTGCCTGCCTGGTTGTCGCCCGTGCAGGCGATTGTGTGCTGTATTTCAGAATCTACTGCTGAATATGCAACAGAAATCACACAAAGCCTGAAAAAACAAGGCTTTAGAGTAGAATCTGATTGTCGGGGTGAGAAAATCACCTATAAAATTCGTGAACACAGTATGCAGAAAGTCCCCTATATCCTGGTGGTCGGTGAAAAAGAGCGTCAGGCTGGGGCTGTGGCTGTGCGTGGCAGAGGCGGTCTTGACTTAGGGGTAATGCCTGCTGAGCAATTCTCTTCGCTGCTAAACGAAGATGTGGCATTACGCCGCAATTCCGGTTCGCCTGCATCGCAGTCGGCCTAACCCTCAGGAGTCGTCAACATCGCAACAGAAAAACCCCATCGCATTAACGGTGACATCCGCGTTCCCGACGTGCGTTTACTAGGAATCGAAGGCGAGCAATTAGGTATTGTCAATACTCTAGAAGCTGTTCGTATGGCTGAAGAAGCCGGTGTAGATCTTGTTGAAATCGCACCTAACGCTGAACCACCCGTTTGCCGGTTAATGGATTACGGCAAGTTTAAATACCAAGAACAAAAACGTTTAGCTGAAGCACGCGCTAAACAAAAAATCATTCAAGTTAAAGAGGTCAAATTCAGACCTGCGACTGACGAGGGTGATTATCAAGTCAAGCTGCGCAATCTGAAACGCTTTCTTGAAGAAGGCGATAAAGCCAAAGTTACTTTACGCTTTCGCGGACGCGAAATGGCGCATCAAGAACTCGGTATGCGCGTGCTCGAACGTGTACGCGATGATCTGACGGACATGGCGTCTGTCGAAGCCATGCCAAAGCTTGAAGGTCGTCAAATGGTGATGGTGTTATCGCCACGTAAAAAAACGCCTGCAGGTAAAGCAGAAGCGGCCTGACGATGCGCGTACTGTTTGTCATTGATCCGTTACCAGGTTTAAAAGCTTACAAAGACAGCTCAGTGGCGATGATGCGAGCATTGGTTGCTCGTGGTCACTCACTGAGTGTTGTCTTGCAGGGTGGGCTGTTCATTGAAGCCGGGCGCGTCTATGCGCACGCGACCCCCATTTCCTTGGTTCCAAATGCTGATCTGCATGCGCATACTTGGTGGCATGAAGAGTCTGTCGCTCAAGATGTCGCCCTGAATGAGTACGGCGCGGTACTCATGCGCAAAGATCCACCGTTTGACATGGAGTATGTTTATGCGACCCATCTGCTTGAGTATGCCGAGGCCCAAGGCGCTCGCGTGTTCAATAGCGGTGCGGCAATTCGTAATCATCCTGAAAAGCTCGCGATTACAGAGTTTACAAAGTTCACGACACCGACGTTGGTCACGCGCGACATGAACCGCTTGAAGGCGTTTCACATTGAGCACCATGATGTCATTGTCAAACCGCTTGATGGTATGGGTGGTACAGGCGTGTTTCGCTTAGCGCCGCACGAGACCAATCTCAATGCGATTCTCGAAGCACTCACGCATGATGGCACACGTACGATCATGGCTCAGCGCTACATCCCCGAAATTAAGCAGGGCGATAAACGTATTTTGCTCATTGGCGGCGAACCGGTTCCATTCTGCTTGGCTCGGATTCCATTGGCGGGCGAAACACGAGGCAACTTGGCGGCTGGTGGGCGTGGTGTCGCGCAACCCTTGACTGAACGTGATTGGGCCATCGCACGCGAGATTGCGCCACAATTGGTCACGCGCGGCCTCTTGTTGGTTGGACTCGATGTCATTGGCGAGTATGTCACCGAAATCAATGTGACAAGCCCCACTTGTTTTGTTGAAATTACAGAACAAACCGGCTTTAACGTTGCCGAATTCTTTGTACAGGCGCTTGAACGAGCTGTTTTACCCGGTTCGTCTGCTGTTCTTGGTCAGACGCAGAACGCTTAAGATGATCACCATTTTTATTGTGGCACATGTGCCACTGGCCTCGGCACTTGCGGCCTGCGCGCAGCACGTCTTGGGACGAGAGCCCGAGGTCGTGGTGGCAGATATCTTGCCAAACGAGTGTGCTTCAGATTGCGCGCCAAACCTGGCTCAGCAGATCATTGCCGCCGATCAAGGCGAAGGGGTGCTGGTTTTGACTGATCTTCCTGGCGCAACGCCCTCAAATATTGCAGTAGAGGCCAGCCATTTAGCGCAAGCGGCGGGCGTTCCCTGTTGTGTGCTGGGTGGTGTGAACGCATCCATGCTGCTTCGCGCAATTAATTATCGGCAAGGTAGTCTTGAGGATGTCGCAACAAGTGCGCTTGCAGGTGCTACGCATGCACTATTACGTGTAGATTAAAAAAATCTGAGACCATTTTCAAATAGAATCCTCTTATGTCACAGGTAGAGATCATTGTTTCAAACAAGCTTGGTTTGCATGCTCGTGCTGCAGCCAAATTAACTCAGCTTGCTGGACAGTTTAGTAGTGAGATTTTTATTTCAAAAGGCGCGCAGCGCGTCAATGCAAAAAGTATTATGGGTGTGATGATGCTTGCAGCAGGGATTGGCAGCACAGTCAAAATCGAAGCCTCTGGCGGTGACGCTGATCAGGCACTTATTGCAATTCAGGCGCTGTTTGATGATAAGTTCGGCGAAGGCCAATAATCTGACGCAGGCCACAGAGTTGGCCGGCCCGATGATGTGTCTGTATGGGCAGGGAGTTGCTCGTGGTTATGCGATTGGCCGTGTCGTGGTGCTGGGTGCTACTGCGCTTGAGGTGTCGCACTACCGAATTGGTGTCGAACAGGTTTTACTAGAAAAAAAACGTCTTACCGATGCTTTAGCTACGACCCAATACGAAATAAATGAAATGGCTGAGGGTCTTCCTAGTGATGCACCGCGTGAGTTAGCGGCCTTGCTCAGCATGCATAGTATGTTGCTAAGCGATCCCTTGCTGGCGGATCAGGCGCTCGCGCTTATCGAAGACAAGCATTACAACGCTGAATGGGCTTTGACTACGCAAGGTCAGATATTAGGCGAACAATTTGCTGCGATCGAAGATGAATACCTGCGTGAGCGCGGCTCGGATGTGCGTCAGGTAATCGAACGCGTACTGCAGGTGCTCTCTGGTTCGAAGCGAGGACTTGAGCTGGATCACACACATGATACAGAAGACCAGCTCATTGTCGTTGCACATGATATTTCACCGGCCGATATGATTCGCTTGCGTGGGGCTCGGTTCGCAGGGTTTGCAACGGATTTAGGCGGTGCAACCTCGCACACTGCAATCGTAGCGCGTAGCTTGGGCGTACCGGCGGTCGTCGCGCTTGGGCATATCCGCTCTCTGGTCTCTGACGGTGATATGGTCGTCGTTGATGGGGCGCACGGAACGGTGCTCGTCAATCCATCGCGTCAGGCACTAGAACAGTATCGACGTCTTCAACAGATTCACCAAGACGAGCGCGCCGAACTCTCATTGTTGAAAGACGTAGCCGCTGAAACCTTGGACGGTATTCAGATTTCACTTGAGGCCAACATCGAATTGCCGGACGAGGCCGAGTTGGCGTTAGCGAACGGTGCGACCGGTATTGGCTTGTTTCGAAGTGAGTTTTTATTTATCGGACGCAGCGATCTTCCGACCGAAGACGAGCAATATCAAGCCTACCTCAGTGTTGTAACAACGATGCAACACCGACCCGTGACGATCCGTACTTTGGATATTGGTGCGGATAAGTCGCTAGACGGAGAGGCCACGGTCGCGACGAATCCTGCGTTAGGCTTGAGAGCGATTCGTTATTGCTTGGCGCATCCAGACCTATTTGCAACCCAATTGCGGGCAATTTTGCGAGCCTCAGCCCATGGCACTGTGCGGATCTTAATACCAATGGTGGCGCATATGCATGAGGTACTTGCAACTCGCGCGGCAATTGCCTCAGCAAAACATGAGCTTGATGAGCGTGGCCAGGCCTAC
>JBAXLV010000159.1:0-6027 GCA_037134635.1 Alcaligenaceae bacterium | reverse complement strand
CTAAGGTTCTGCATGGGATCGGGCTGTCGTCGATTGCGACGGCGCTGTTTGCCGCGGCGGCAACATGCGAACAACCTGTTTACCTTTCGTTTGATACCGGCCACATGCAGGTTGCACCGCTAGTAGCCGACGTTCTGCTGCGGCAAAATGTACGTGCGACATTTTTTTTAGCAAATGAACCCACCCGCACCGGTGGTACGAGTCTTGATGAGGTGTGGGCGCCTTGGTGGAAAGCGATGGCGCAACAAGGGCATGTTTTTGGCTCCCATACTTTTGATCATGTGTATTGGTTAAGTGATACTGCCGACGGTCGCTTTGCAATGAGACCAAGTGCGGGCCCGCAGGCGGGCAAAAAACTGACCTGGACGCCGGCGCAATATTGCACCGAGCTTAATCGCTCTGCGACGCGGTTTGAAGAAATGACAGGCGAAAAAATCTTGCCCTTGTTTCGTGCGGCGGGCGGAAAAACATCGCCCGCACTCGTGCGCGCTGCACGAGAGTGTGGTTATGAACATGTAGGCTGGGCCGCCGCAGGATTTTTGGGCGACGAGTTGTCAAGCGATCAATACCCCAACGCACTGTTGCTTGAGCGTGCCTTACGAAATATTCGCAGTGGCGATATCTTGGTGGCCCACTTAGGGATTTGGTCGCGCCAAGACCCGTGGGCGCCCGCTGTACTTGAACCCTTGATTGAGGGGCTTAAACAAAAAGGCTTTTGCTTTGCCACGATGGATGTTCATCCGGCCTATCGTGAGAAAATTCGTGCGCAACAGATGCCGCTCAGCGCACCTGTATCAACACCAGAACTGCTAAAGACCAATGAATCGACTGACTGAATTATTCGATCAGACACAACAGTGGCTTTTTGAGTCGCTCGTGCAGCCGTTGCTATTTCATACGGGTATGAGCGGCGTAATCGAGGACGCGTATGACGGCACGATGTGGCTCTTGATTGGCTTATTGCAAATTACGTTATTAGTGGTTGTCTTTGGCGCCTTACAACGGGCATGGCCTGCCGAGCCGGTGCGTGATCGTCAGCAAATTCGCATTGATTTTTTGTATACCCTGATTCATCGGTTAGGTTTGTTTCGTTTAATTTTGTTTTTTACGACCGTGCCTCTTTGGGAAGCAATCGTTGGTCAGGCGCATATCTGGGGCTTTTCGCCCTGGCACCTTGACGAGCTTTGGCCTGGCGTCACAGATGGGGCGGTCGCGAGCCTACTGCTTTATTTGGTGGTCTTTGATGCGGTTGAATATTTTTATCATCGTGCACAACATCGGTTTAACTGGTTTTGGGGATTGCATTCGGTTCATCACAGTCAACGTCAAATGACGATGTGGAGTGATAATCGAAACCACTTACTTGATAGCTTGCTGCGGGATGCAGTGTTGGTAGTAGTGGCGCAGCTGATTGGCGTCAAGCCTGGGCAGTTTGTATTGATTGTGGTCTTGACACAACTGGTTGAAAGTTTCTCGCACGCCAATGTCAAAATGTGTTTTGGCAAGTGGGGCGATCGTTTGCTGGTGAGCCCCAAGTTTCATCGGTTTCATCATTCGTTAGCGTACGATGAGTCAACCGCCGGTCCGGCCAAGGGACACAACTTTGCAGTGCTGTTTCCGGTATGGGATATTTTGTTTAAAACAGCAAAGTTTGATACGGGGTATGTTGCGACCGGGGTGCACGATCAGCAGCCTGAAGCGGGTGGTCGAGACTACGGAAAAGGTTTTTGGGCGCAGCAGAAGCTAGGATTGCAGCGCATGTTTGGCTCAAAAACAGCCGGTTTTAAATGACGCTACGCAGTCGCCTTTGATCAGCCACTGCGTAAACGTATTTTTTATTCTGAACCGAGTCCCAGATTATTAGGCTGACGCTTTTCAATCGACCACTTCAGCAACGCCGCGCTGCGAAAAATACCATGTGCAAATTTGCCGTAAGGTAGCGTTAAAAACAGTGCCATCACTACGCCCAGATGAATGGCCAACCAAAGTGCCATGAATTGCGTATCGCGCCAGACTAGCAAGGCAAGCCCTGTGAGGCTCACAACAAATAGCAATCCAATAAATGCGCGATCCATCGGCTTTTGCGCGGCATCACCGTGCAGGGGCGAGCGCCGCAGATTGAGCCACAGCAGACCGGCAGGGCCGATCAGCAAGCCAATCCCGCCAACGGTGCCTAACAATACGGGCAAGCTGGAGTAGGCATAGGGGGCCTGCAGGCCAAGCACATAGTGATAAAACGTCGCAACCGAGGTTGCCGCAAAGCACAGCATGAAGCCGTAAAAGGTTAGATGATGAAAGCGTCGGCGCCGCAACGTAAAGCGGTCGTCTTCGTCATTGCAGCCCTGGCCGTGTCCACCATCGAGGTACTTAAGGCGTAAGACGTTATGTGCCGTTTCACTAATCGCGATCGCGCTAGCCGCGCCGGGGGTAATCTCTTTCCAGAAACGTCGCACGCCAATACCAAGTGCTAAGACGGCAAAACCGAAGACGGCACCAAACATGAGGGCCAAGGTGTTGTGTGGAAACACCGCGTAAAAATTACCTGCCAGAGGTTCATGGATCAGCTTGCCTGTCGCGAGCAGTGTTAACACCAAGAACAAGGCCAGACCAAAGGCGGTCGCAAAGGAAAGGGTCAGTCCATTGTTTTTATAGAGTGAGCCTAAGGCAGCAGGCCAGGCAAAATCTGTATAGGTTTCGAGCCGAACCTTAGCCATCGCCTGGGGCACGTTGACCGCAAATTCATGTGGTGGTGCGTACTGACAGGCGTGCAAGCACGCCCCACAGTTGTGGCAGAGGTTGGCCAGATAATTGAGGTCGGCTTTGCTGTCGACCTGCAAGCGCCGCGCCATGGCCGGGAAGACGGCACAGAAACCTTCGCAGTAGCGACAGGCATTACAAATTTGTAGTTGGCGAGCGACTTCAGTTTCGTTGGCACTGAGGCCTTTGCCGTGCCAGGTAATTGAATGTTCAGTGATACCCGCCAAGCCTTGGGCTTCACGGGTCAGGGATTCAAGCGATTGCATGCTGGCTTCCTTCTTTGATTTTTTGTGCGGCGATCGCGGCCTGTGTGCCTGCGATCCGCCCGAATGCGGTACCGATCGACATCCCAACGCCGGCGGTATAGCCTTTGCCTAAGACGTTACCGGCATTGATCTCACCCGCGGCGTACATATTTGGACTGGCTTTGCCGTTAAAAAAGACACGGGCTTTTTCGTCGGTAGTTAAACCGAAATAGGTAAAGGTGACGCCTGGACGCACGGGATATCCAAAGAACGGGCCTTTCTCAATCGGCAAGGCCCAGTGGGTTTTTTCAGGAGTGAGGCCTTGGGTGTGGCAGTCATCTTGAATCGTATGATCGAAGGTGCCGGGCTGGCAGGCTGCGTTGAATTCGTTGATGGTTTGCATAAAGACTTCGGGATCAAGTTCGAGTTTGCGCGCAAGTTCGGGCAAGGTGTCGGCTTTGATATTTTCAAACACGGCGGGCATAAAGCGACCGACTGATTTGGCGTCGATAATTGAGTAGGCAATTTGACCTGGCTGCAAGGCAACCAAGCGCCCCCATAGCGCGTAACGCTTGGGCCAAAAATCTTCTCCCTCATCGTAAAAGCGTTTGCCTTCACGGTTGACGACGATGCCAAGGGACACGCAATCAATACGGGTGCAGATGCCGCCATCATAAAGTGGAGAGCGAGCGTCGATTGCAACGCAATGCGCTTGTGTGGGATCGCCCATGGTATCGGCACCTTCGCGCATCATGACTTTAAGCACAACGCCCATGTTGTAGCGCGTGCCGCGAATTAAAAAGTTATCGGCAGGCCATTCGCCAAGCTCGTTTTGGCCCCAGGCTTCGCGTAACCATTTGCGGTCGGATTCAAAACCGCCACAGCCCAAGACGCAGGCGTTACCGGCGTAGCGTTTGTCGCCCACTTTGGCAGCGATGAACTTGCCGTCTTTGATTTCTAAGTCGTCAACGGGTGAGTCGTACAAAATATCAATGCCCAGTTTTTCGGCGCTGAGGTAATAGGCGTTAATCAAGGCTTTGCCGCCACCCATAAAAAAGGCGTTGGTGCGGGCGACGTGCAGGGTGCCAGACAGGGGCGGCTGAAAATTCACGCCATGCTTGCGCATCCAGTCACGGCAGGTGGATGATTCGCGGATCACCATGCGTGCGAGTTTTTCGTTGGTTTGGCCGCCAGTCACTTTTAAAAGATCTTGCCAATATTCTTCTTCGGGGTAGGCGTCCACCAGCACGTCTTGGGGGGCATCGTGCATGCAGCGCAGGTTGCGGGTGTGCTGTGAGTTGCCTCCGCGCCATTCTTTGGGTGAGGCCTCAAGGACCAAGACGCTGGCGCCGGCTTCGCGCGCCATTAAGGCGCTGCACAGGGCGGCATTGCCGCCGCCCACTACGATTACATCCCACATGGTTCTTGCCTCGCGTGCTGGTTCGCGTTGAGTTTTATTAAGTGCTTGAGTGTAATCAGATGGCGGGGGTTTGCGCTAGGGCGCGGGTGGTGGCGGCGTGGGGGTATTCTGGCGCGATCTGGTCGCTTGGCGCACGCCTCGTCGTCTTGCGTGCGCTGCGGACCGGTATTTTTGTGCTGAGCAAAAAATACTCGGCTCCTTCGCTTACGCTGGACGCCGGGGCTGGGGTGGATTAGGACGGTTGGCGTTGGGGAGAACAATTGCGCTGTGATCGAGTGATCGAAACGCGTATTCGGATCGCATTGGGCTCCCAATCATTCAACTATTTAATATACAATTCGGCTGAATAAAACCCGCCAAGGCTATGTGCGTAAGCATATCCTCAAACCGGCGGGTTACTTTTTTGTAAGACCGAATTTCGCAGGGTGTGTGTAGTGGAAACAATAAAGCGCCCGTTCGAAAAACCCGCCACTTCTTACACGCAGCAGGCCTCGCAACTACAGCGGCGAGGCATGGGGATAGGCGATATCGCTCAAGTTGAGTTTTACTTGCAACATCTAAATTATTATCGGTTAGGTGCTTATTGGCTGCCATTCGAGTCCGACCACTCAACTCACATTTTCAAGTCTGGCACCAAATTTGAAGACGTATTAAATCTGTACGTATTTGATCGCGACCTACGACTTTTGATGTTGGATGCCATTGAGAGAGTTGAAGTATCGGTTAGAAGCCAGTGGGCCTATCAAATCGCGCATTTGCATCACCCACACGGCCACTTGGACGTAACACTCGCTGTCAATAGCAATCGTTGGCAAAAAAACCTAGCCAAGCTGACTAGCGAGGTTAATCGATCCGACGAAGCCTTCATCAAACATTTGATGACGACCTATAGCGAAACTTTGCCCTCAATATGGGCGGTCTGCGAAGTCATGTCATTGGGTTTGCTATCGCGCTGGTATGACAACCTAAAACCCATGAAAACGCGTCGTGCTATTGCGGTGGTATACGGTGTGGATGAGCAAGTGCTCGCGTCTTGGTTACGGCATCTTTCCTTAATTCGAAACATCTGCGCACATCACAGCCGACTGTGGAATAGAGAACTCACGATCACGCCCACTCTTCCTCGAAATAAGCCTGTAGGCCTGGCCAGTCAGTGGGTGTCCGGTTCTCGCAAGCTCTACAACACGTTGGTTATTTTGCTTCACTTGATGGATGTTGTTGCGCCGAAGCACATTTGGCGTGGTCGTATGAAAGATCTGATGAGCCAGCATGAAATTTCGGTGGGTGCTATGGGTTTTCCTTTAGATTGGAAGACAAGCAAAATCTGGGCCGATCCGCTATGAGCCCGTTGTCGCTTGGCGCACGCCTCGTCGTCTTGCGTGCGCTGCGGACCGGTATTTTTGTGCTGAGCAAAAAATACTCGGCTCCTCCGCTTACGCTGGACGCCGGGGCTGGGGTGGATTAGGACGGTTGGCGTTGGTTGGGTTTTGTCGCTTGGCGCACGCCTCGTCGTCTTGCGTGCGCTGCGGACCGGTATTTTTGTGCTGAGCAAAAAATACTCGGCTCCTTCGCTTACGCTGGACGCCGGGGCTGGGGTGGATTAGG
>JBAXLV010000158.1:0-6048 GCA_037134635.1 Alcaligenaceae bacterium | reverse complement strand
ATATTCTTTGCTCGTGGTGATCCCCAGCGGTAAGGTGATGGCCGCCGCCACAATCACAAGTTGCCAACCCCAAAATGTAAAGGCCGCTAACTTTGCGCAAAACAGTCGTGCCTGACAGGTGCGCTGCACGACGTAGTAAGAGGCCGCGAATAGTGCACTACCCCCGAAGGCAAAAATCACCGCATTGGTATGCAAGGGTCGCAGGCGTCCGTACGTCAACCAGGGAATATCAAAATTTAACTGCGGCCACATAAGCTGCGCGGCGATAATCACGCCCACTAGCATGCCCACTACGCCCCACACTACGGTCATGATGGCAAATTGCCGGACCACACCATAATTAAAAATTTCTGTTTTGACTGCCGCAGTACTGGTCATGATTGGCGCCTCGTTTCTCATGAATCGTGATATTGACATCATGCCTAATGCGGCAAATATCAGCTTTGATCTGGATCAACTGATCGTGTGATCATGCGATCGTCGTCGTACAAAATTGAGCATCCGGCCTGTTCGGCATCGTCATACTGCCCAGAAAAGACCGCCCACCAGAGCACGGCACCAATCAATGCAATGATGGCCAGTGATAACGGCAACAGTAAGTAAAGGATTTCCATCGAAGCTGTTGTTACGTCTGAAGATGATTGGGTAACGCTGTGGCGCGTCCCCGCTGACTAAAAGGCATACGTCTGGACCGGTATAAACGCCACGCGTTGAGCAACACGGCCGCCGAAGAAAACAACATCGACAACGCAGCCAACCAGGGCGTCACCCAACCTAAGGCCGCTAGCGGCATGGTGAGCACATGCCAGATCAAGGCGCCATAAAGATTTTGACGTGTCATACGCGTCGTGCGCGCAAGCAAGGCATCACGCGCTAAGGTCGATAGAGGTTCGCCCCCTGCGAGATTGAGCTGAAGTGCAGCCAACGAAACAGGGGCTGCCAAAGACAAGGCACAGGGGCAACTCATCACAAGCAAGGAGACTAAAACAGACCACGCCTGCGCAGGTGCGATGACCCACCAGACGGCCGCGATCACCGCCGCCGCAACTAACTGAACACACACGAATAGCGTCGCGACACGATTCGCCTGCGTTAACAAAGTAGAACTAAAGCCCGCAAGCGTGCTGTGATCGTTTGTGCTTAGATTCGCTAAACGCGCTCGCTGTTCGATATAACGCGCTGTCAACAAAAATGCGACGAACATGGTGATTGAATCAAAGTACACCTCACCCGAACCCCTAAAGGTTGCAATCACACTTGGAATAAAGGCGACAAACAGACTGAGCGCGACTGGAATATCCATGGTGATGCGGCGTCTGGAGAGGGCTTGAGCGCTGCCACGCCAGATCGGCCATGCCGAATACAGCACCACCGGGATCGTGAGCGTCAGGCTGGCCCAGTTCATTAGCAAGATGGCCCAGTCCAGCACTTCAAGACTATCTTGCCCAGCCGCCTCGTGCCGAAGATAACCAGGCAAGGCGAACATCATCACCTGCATCATGGCAAGCCAAGCTAAACCGAGTCGCACCAAAGCTCGACGCTTGGTCGCAAGCGACTCTGGTGCAACAGGCACATCGGCGAATTGGGGGCTAAAACTAGATCTCGGCATCATGCCTGAATCGTAATTTCTAGCAATTGATGGCGTATTGATCTAAATCAAATGCCCATAAAAAAGGCAGAGCAACGCACGCGCCTGCGCAAACCACACACCAAAGCGTTACGAGGTTTTTTCGAGGATCACGGGCCAGGCTCGACGCAAGTAATACAGCATCGACCAGACGGTCAAAATAGCGGCGACTACGATCAACACCTGACCGACGCGCGCAACCGGAATCCCCCAAAGGTCAGCGTGATACAGCAAGCAGGGTATTGCAATCATCTGAGCCGCAGTTTTAAACTTGCCAAGCCAATGCACCGCAACGCTTGCGCTCGCTCCGAGTTGCGCCATCCACTCGCGTAAGGCAGAAATCGTAATTTCGCGACCAATAATAATCAGCGCAATCATGACGTCTACCCGATCTAGATTAAGCAATGCAAGCAAAGCCGCAGACACCATCAGTTTGTCAGCGACTGGATCTAAAAAAGCCCCAAAGGCTGAGGTTTGATTCTAGCGCCTGGCCAACCAACCATCGAACCAGTCGGTTAAAGCCGCCAAAATAAAGGCAGCGGCCGCCCAGGCATCGCGTACCGGCAAGGACATCCAGGCGTCGGGCAAATAAAACAGCCCGATCACCAAAGGAATCATGGCAATACGTAACCAGGTCAGCAAAATAGGGAGATTCAAAGGCATGACAATATGCTAACCCACTTAAGGGTGACAAATAGGTTTCAACGCAAGGCAAAATACAGGCGCTCGGCCAACTCGGGGGAAATCCCCTCAACCGAGCTCAGATCTTCAATACTGGCGTTGGCCACGCCACTAAAACCACCAAAACGTGCCAATAAACGCTGCCTGCGCTTCGCCCCAATTCCATCAATATCTTCAAGCCTCGACACATTGCGGGTTTTTGCCCGTTTTGCCCGCATGCCAGTAATTGCAAAACAATGCGCTTCGTCTCGGATCTGCGCAATCAACATCAGCGCCGCCGACTCTTGCCCAAGCGCCTGTGAGGCTCGGCCATCGGCAAAAATTAAGGTTTCGAGGCCCACCTTACGGTGGTCCCCCTTGGCTACGCCAACCAAAACACTGATATCCAAACCCAACTCAACGAAGACCTGTCGCGCGATTTCGACCTGGCCTTTGCCCCCGTCAATCAGCACCAAGCCAGGCATCACCGCCTCCCCATCGGCCACCTTACCAAAGCGGCGCGTCAGCACCTGTCGCATCGCCGCATAGTCATCGCCCGGGGTAATCCCGGCAATGTTGTAACGACGATAGAGCGAAGGCTGCATGGCATGATGCGCATAGACTACGCACGAGGCCTGCGTGGCCTCGCCTGCGGTGTGACTGATATCGAAGCACTCAATGTGCAGGGCCTCAAGCACGACTGGATCCGTATCAAGCTCAAGCGCTTCAGCGAGCGCGAGGGTGCGGGCACTGCGCGCACCGGTTTCTGATAAGACGTTTGCTAAAGCCATCTCAGCATTGCGTGTCGCCTGTTCAAGCCAGGCTCGCCTAACGCCCTGCGGACGACTGATAAAACGCGACTTGCTACTACGTGACTCAGCAAGCAAATCGATCAATTCAGCGTCGGGCAAAGCATGAGAGCCCACCACGGCTGCTGGCAAAGGGTGATCGAGATAGTGTTGAGCGATAAACACTTCAAGCACTTGTGCCGCAGAGTCGCCGTCGGTGTGCGTCGGAAAAAATGCACGATCGCCCAGATGCCGTCCACCGCGAACCATCGCTAGATTCACGCAAACTCGCCCACCCGCCGAGGCGACCACAATGATATCGGTATCGCTTTGATCGGAATCTTCCATCGTTTGCTGATGCAAGACTTTGGCCAGCGCCCCCATTTGATCACGAAGTAAAGCCGCTTGTTCAAACTCAAGGGCCTGCGAGGCCGCAAGCATACGCGCCTCGAGGTCACCCATAATCTGTTGAGTTTCGCCATTTAAAAAGCGGGCAGCACGGTCAGCATCTTGCGCGTACGCCTCAGAAGAAATCTCATCGACGCAGGGTGCTGAACAACGTCCAATTTGATGCAACAAGCAGGGACGCGAACGGTTTGAATACACCGAGTCTTCACAGGTTCGCAACCGAAATACTTTCTGCAAAATCTGTATGGTCTCGCGAACTGCCCACGCACTGGGATAAGGCCCGAAGAACTGTCCTTTTTTTTGTGTCGAACCACGATAGTAAGCAATACGCGGCGCAACATGGGAAGACAACATCAGGTAGGGGTACGACTTATCGTCGCGAAACAAAATGTTGTAGCGCGGCCGCAAACTTTTGATCAGATTATTTTCGAGGATCAGGGCTTCAGCCTCTGAGCGCGTGACCGTGACCTCAATATTAGTGACCCGAGCCACCATGTGCCCGATGCGAGGGCTCGAGGGCGTCTTTTGAAAATACGAGGCGACACGCTTTTTTAAATCGCGCGCTTTTCCAACGTAAAGAACTTCACCAGCACCATCGATGTGGCGATATACGCCAGGCAGGTGCGGCAGCCGAGCCAAAAACTCTTTGATGTCAAAAGCAGAAGTCTCAGGTTCGCTCATTGAGTTCATGAACCGATTCAAGAGCGCGTCGGTACGCCGACTGCTTAAGCAATGATTGCCAATCAGGTGCCGTCGTCGTGGGCATCAACCGCGCGATACGCGATACAGACGTTGGAGCAGAACGGTGCGATAGCCGGCTGAGTAAATCATCGGCAAGATCCGGACGATTACAGACTAAAGCCATATCGCAACCCGCCTTGAGCGCAGCCTTTGCCCGTGCAAGAATGTCACCCGCTACACTTGCCCCTTCCATGGTCAGGTCGTCTGAAAATACCACGCCGTCATACTGAAGCTGGGTGCGCAAGATATCTTTGATCCATTTTTCTGAAAATCCAGCGGGATTTTTGTCGACCTTAGAATAAATGACGTGCGCCGGCATCACAGACGAGATCACTTGATCGCCCAGCCATTGATACGGTGCGGCGTCTTCTTCAAGGATCCGTTTCAGTGAGCGATGGTCTCGCGGGATCGCGTGATGCGAATCCGCAGAAACCGCGCCGTGTCCGGGAAAATGTTTTCCACACGACGCCATGCCGGCGAAGCTGAGGCCCTGCACCAAGGCACGTGCCAACATTGCCACCACGCGCGGATCGCGATGAAACGCGCGATCTCCAATCACAGAACTCACGCCATAATCAAGGTCAAGAACTGGAGTAAAACTCAAATCGACGTCGCACGCTCGCAGCTCTGCACCCAATACGTAGCCCACATCCGACGCCATTCGCATCGCCTGCATCGGGGCTTGCATCCAGTATTCACCTAGATTGCGCATGGTGGGCAACCGCGTGAAACCATCAGAACGAAACCGCTGGACACGTCCACCTTCGTGATCGACCGCAATCAACAAGCGGGGCGTACGCAGTTGATGAATGCTGCGCGTCAAGGCCACTAATTGAGCACGATTATCGAAGTTACGCGCGAACAAAATAACACCACCCACCAAGGGATGCTGCAGTCTCTTTTTTTCGCTTGCTGTGAGCACATGGCCTGCCACGTCTACCATTAAAGGACCGCGTTCTAGCGTTGGCGTTTTTTGGGAATTATTCAAAATAGCTCTCGTCAGTTCGAAGGACAGGATGGGATGCTCGATGGCAAAGATTCAACAATCACGTAAGCGGCACCGTATTCGGATTCGTCGGTGAGCGACACATGCGCCGCACCGAAACGCTCGGCGTACCACTCAGCCAACGGTGACGCCAAGACGACCTTCGGCCGCCCGCCCGGCGCATTCAAGGTTTGCATACGACTCCACCACATCGGCATACGCATACCCAAACCAATCGCTTTTGAAAACGCTTCTTTGGCTGCAAAGCGTGTTGCCAAATAACGTACGCCTCGCGCACGATCGCGCGCTGCCCGCGCATGAAACACACGCAACTCATCCACACCTAAAATTTTTTCGGGGAACCGCTCGGGGTGGCGCTGCCAAGCTTGGTCGATTCGATCCATTTTGACCAGGTCAGTTCCGATACCCGCAATGGCGTTCACAAGCAGCGACCTTTTTAGTTTTTGTGGGTTTGCAACAATACGCCGCGCTGCGCATTGAGTCGAGCGGTAACCATCGCAGCTTTCATGTTGCGGATGGTTTTTTCCCAACCATCAAAAATCGCCTGGGCCACAATTGCGTGGCCAATGTTCAACTCAGCAATCCCTTCAAGTGCCGCGATCGGGGCCACGTTTGCAAAATGCAGCCCATGCCCAGCATTGACACGCAGGCCCAAACCCGCAGCCACACGAATCGCTTGTTCGAGTCGCTTGATTTCTTGGGCGATCACGTACGCTGAAGTTGCCTCAGCGTACGCCCCCGTATGCAATTCAATCACTGTGGCGCCGGTATCGGCAGCAGCACGAATTTGCGTGGCATCAGGATCAATAAAAAGCGAG
>JBAXLV010000157.1:0-6066 GCA_037134635.1 Alcaligenaceae bacterium | reverse complement strand
CTCCGGGGCGTCATAAACAGTCAGTCGCCGAAAGCTCATTCGACGCGTGGTCTCGATACTACAAGCAAGACGAAAACTCACCCAATGCCTTAGTGAGTTACTACACGAAGGGCGCGCTCATTGCCCTGGGTCTTGATCTGACAATTCGCAGCGCAACTGACCATCGCCATAGTCTTGATGACGTGATGCGGCTTTTGTGGGAGCTTTACGGCCGCGACTTTTATCAAGGTGTAGAGCGCGGTCTCAAAGAAAAAGCCTTTGCCCGTTTAGCGCTTGACGCCACAGGCGTCGATGTCTCAGAGCAACTCACAAGATGGGCCTATGGTCGCGAAGATGTGCCGCTGCGATCACTACTCGAACAACACGGCATCGAAATGCACTGGATCCCAGCCAACGACCTGCCTACGCTTGATGTACGAACACGCAAGCAAGGCGAGCAGCTTGTGCTCGCGACAGTATTCGAGCATGGCGCCGCCCACCAAGGCGGGTTGTCCGCGCACGATATTTTGGTCGCGATCAATGGCGTGCGCATTGATTCTGTCAACAATACGCTTGACAGCGTGTTGGCGCGTCATCAACCGGGCGAACGCGTGACGGTACATGTTTTTAGGCGCGACGAGTTACGCGAGTTTTCGGTCAAGCTCGCAGCACCCCCAAAAACACAATGCCTATTGCAAATGATGATCTCAAAGTGATGACCAGACCCGACACTGATGACTACGCCACGCTATTTATGCAAGGTGTAGCACTCTTAGATGTACGCGCACCCATCGAATTTTCCCAAGGATCGTTTCCGGGCGCGGTGAATTTACCGCTCATGACTGACGACGAGCGACACCAAGTTGGCCTGCGCTATAAACAAGTTGATCAAGATGCTGCCATCGAGCTCGGCCATGCCTTGGTGTCAGGCGATGTCAAAGCTGCAAGAGTCGCTAAGTGGAAAGCCTTCGCCCAAACGCACCCCAATGGTTATCTGTACTGCTTTCGCGGTGGACTGCGTTCGCGAATTTCGCAGCAATGGCTTGCCGAAGCTGGTATTGCCTACCCACGAATTGTGGGTGGGTACAAAGCCATGCGCACCTTCTTGCTTGAATCTTTAAACACAAACATCGATACCTCTGACTTCGTGCTGGTGTCAGGCTTAACAGGCTCAGGCAAAACCGAAGTCGTGCGCGCCTTGACCTCAACAATCGACCTCGAAAAACTTGCCCATCATCGTGGCTCAAGCTTCGGCAAGCACGCCACCGATCAACCCGTGCAAATCGATTTCGACAATCGCTTAGCGGTCGATTTTTTACGTCTACATGGTCTAGGAAAATCACGCATCGCGCTTGAAGACGAATCCCGCATGATCGGCCGTTGCGCTCTACCAATTTCTTTGCGCGACAAAATGCAAGTCAGTCCGGTAGTGTGGCTCGAAGAACCTCACGAAATGCGTGTAGAGCGGATTTTGCACGACTATGTCAAAGATCTAGGCACGCAATTTACGACCAAATTCGGTACAGATGAGGGCTTCGAAGCGTTCTCGACACGACTCCTTGAAAGCCTGCAAAACTTATTTAAGCGCTTGGGTGGTGAGCGACATACGCGCCTGTCGGGCATCATGCAAGCCGCGTTGACTGAACAAAAAACGCACGGCACACTCGATTTACATCGCGAATGGATTCGACTATTACTAATCGAATATTATGATCCGATGTACGAGCATCAACGACTCAGTAAACAAGCGCGCGTGATTTTTTCAGGCGATCGTTCGGCTGTCACTGAATATTTATTAGATAACGGGTATTGAAATCGATATGAATAGCGTTACACCGATATCCGTAGTCAGCGAGAAGCAGCGTATCGAAAACAACAAACTGTCCAAGCGCGTCATGCGAGAAACGGGTCGCGCGATTGGCGACTACAACATGATTGAAGCGGGCGACCGAGTCATGGTGTGTTTGTCTGGCGGAAAAGACTCGTACACGATGCTCGATGTGCTCCTCACCCTGCGTACGCGAGCTCCGATTGACTTCGAAATTATTGCCGTCAATCTCGATCAAAAGCAACCCGGCTTTCCGGAAGAGGTTTTGCCAAACTATTTGCGCGCTCGCCATATCCCGTTTCATATCGAAAATCAAGATACGTATTCAATCGTCAAGCGCCTCATCCCAGAGGGCAAAACAACCTGCTCACTTTGCTCGCGACTGCGTCGCGGGATTTTGTATCGGGTTGCTACCGAACTAGGCGCGACAAAAATTGCCCTTGGCCACCACCGTGACGACATCTTAGGTACCTTTTTTTTAAATCTGTTTTATGGTGGCAAGCTCAAAGCCATGCCCCCCAAGCTCGTGTCTGATGACGGTAAACACACCGTGATTCGGCCCTTAGCCTACATCCAAGAAACCGATTTGATTGCCTACGCAGATTGGAAGCAATTTCCAATTATTCCCTGCAACCTATGCGGCTCGCAAGAAAATCTGAAGCGCAAAGAGGTTGGACGCATGCTCGCCGAATGGGATAAAAAACATCCGTCTCGCGCCTGGAGTATTTTTAATGCACTTTCGAATGTGGCACCGTCACATTTGATGGACCGCTCATTATTTGACTTTGCTAATCTCAAACCAACCGGCGTGGTAGATCCAGAAGGAGACCTCGCCTTTGATCCGCCAAGTTTTGAGCCAACAACAGAAGCGCGTGATTTAGATCAGCAAGGCGCTTGCTCACCGGCTGAACCGATCTTGCCTCAAACTCAGGTCATCACGCTTGTGCGGCACACGCTCAAGGCATAAGCGAACGGGCGCACTCGGGTTAGCCCAAGTGCAAGCCCTTAAGCAATTAACGCAGCTTAGGCTGCAGCGCCAGCGGCGGCTAACACTTGCTTGAGCTCGCCACTCTGATCCATTTCGGTCATGATGTCTGAGCCGCCGATGAACTCGCCCTTCACATACAACTGAGGCACTGTTGGCCATTGCGAGAACTCTTTGATTCCGCTGCGAACTTCTTCATCTTCAAGCACGTTGACCGTGACCAAGGTCGTCACGCCATTACTTTTCAGGATTTGAATCGCTTTGCCCGAAAAGCCACACTGCGGCGCCTGGGCAGTGCCTTTCATAAAAAGCACTACTGGATTGTTAGTGACCGTATCGCGGATAAATGTTTGAACGTCGCTCATGATGTTCCTAATCAATAAAAAATGAATATGGCATTATAAGGATCCTACAGGGTTCCACCCGTCACACGGGGCAAGCCTGCTAAGTCTAATTTTGTTTCTACCGCACTAAACCCCGCCGCAACCAACAACTGCCTAACTGCCTGACTTTGGTCAAAACCGTGCTCAAGCCATAAAGACCCTTTTGGACTAAGGCGCTGAGGCGCACCCTCGACAATATGGCGAAGTGCCATCAAGCCGTCTGCGCCGTCAGTTAAAGCCGTAATCGGCTCAAACCTTAGGTCGCCTACGGCCAAATGCGGGTCACCACTTGCAATATACGGCGGGTTTGAAACGATCACCTCGAATCGCCCCTCTGACGGTAGGGCTTCATACCAACTGCCCTGCCACAACTGAATCTGCACATCCAGCTGTTTAGCATTTTTTTGAGCAATGTCTAAAGCAGAAGGGCTCAGGTCAGTGGCGACCACGCGCGCCTCTGGTCGCGCCAACGCGATGCTAATCGCGACCGCGCCGCTACCAGTACCCAAGTCTAATAATGAGCATGCTCCTGCAGGCATTTTTTGTAACGCCATTTCAACTAACAGTTCAGTCTCTGGCCTAGGGATCAGGACATCAGGCGACACCACAAAGCGATGCCCCATAAACTCGCGATGGCCTGCTAGGTGTGCCATCGGCGTCCCCTGGCGACGCTGGGCCGCAAGCGTTAAAAAATGAGCGGCCAACTCTGGTGGCAGCACATCAGTATCGTGCGCCAACAACCATTCGCGCGGTTTATTTAACGCGACTTCGAGCAACATGCGCGCTTCAAGTCGAGGCAAGCCGCATATTGCCATCAACGACTGCGCCGTTTGCATTAAAGATCGTCGCCCAACGCTGCTAGCAACTCCGCTTGATGTTCCGCGATCAAGGCGCCAGTCACATCGTTTAAATCGCCTTCCATGATCGCACCAAGCTTATACAGAGTGAGGTTAATGCGATGATCGGTCAAACGCCCTTGTGGAAAGTTATAGGTGCGAATCCTTTCAGAGCGATCACCCGATCCCACCAAACTTTTGCGCTGTGCCGCCTCTTTGTCGTGGCGTTCGCGTTGCACTTTATCTTTAAGCCTTGCCGCCAACACTTGCATGGCCTTATCTTTATTGCGATGTTGTGAGCGATCGTCTTGACATTCAACCACCAACCCAGTCGGCAAATGTGTGATGCGCACTGCAGAATCCGTTTTATTAATATGTTGCCCGCCCGCGCCACTGGCGCGAAACGTATCAATACGCAATTCACTTGGATTGATGACGATATCTGTGGCGGCATCGGCTTCAGGCATGACTGCGACCGTACAGGCCGAGGTATGAATCCGCCCCTGACTCTCGGTTGCCGGCACACGTTGCACGCGGTGCGCGCCCGATTCAAACTTAAGCCTGCCGTAGGCGCCATCACCATCCAAGCGAACAATCACTTCGCGATAGCCACCTAATTCAGAGGGGCTCTCAGACATAAGCTCGACCTTCCAGCCTTGTTGCTCAGCATAACGGGTATACATACGCAGTAAATCACCTGAGAATAAGGCGCTTTCATCGCCGCCAGTACCCGCACGAATTTCAAGAAAAACGCTACGGCCATCATCAGGATCGCGCGGCAATAATTGCAACTGCAACTCTGCTTCGAGCTTTTCGATACGACCCTTGCAATCGTCGATTTCTTCAAGTGCCATCGCTTTCATTTCGGGGTCTTCGAGCATTGCTCGCGCGCCCTCAAGATCCGACTCGGCTGACTCAAACGCCTCAAATGCCTTCACGACGGGCTCAAGCTCAGCACGTTCGCGCGACAGCTTTCGATATTGATTCATATCGTTGGCAGCGTCAGGCTCAGCCAACATGGCGTCAAGATCGACCAATCGACGGGACAGATGCTCTAACCGAGCGCGCATTGAAGGTTTCATGAAAGTATATTGATTAAGTGAACGACTGCGCCCAGCGGCTGGGCTCCAAAAATTTCGCGACAGCGACGCTAACGTCGATCAGCGCTTTTCGGAAAAATGCGTGGCAACCACGCCAGCAATTGTTGACGCTCTGCTTCTTCGCTTTCGTTAAGCGAGGCCAAGGTACCATGCAAAAATTTTTGAGTTAAGCCATGCGCCAATTGTTCGAGTACAGCCTCGGGCGCATCACCTTTAGCTAACATCTTGCGCGCGCGTTCAAGCTCTTGGGCTTGAACCGCCTGTGCTGTTTGTTGTAGATCACGAATCACCGGAACATTGGCACGCACCTGCATCCAATGCATGAAGTTCAATACGCGCGCATCGATGATGGTTTCGGCTTGCACCACGGCAGCCAAACGCGCTTCTGTACCACTTTGCACCACGGCACCCAAGTCATCCACCGAATACAAATACACATCATCTAAGTGTGCAACTTCAGGTTCAATGTCACGCGGCACTGCTAAATCGACCATCACGATCGGCTTGCGCTTGCGTTGACGCGTGGCCCGCTCAACCATCCCTAAGCCTAGAATCGGCAACGTGCTTGCGGTGCAGGACACCACTACATCAAATTCAGCCAGGCGTTCAGGCACATCGGCCAAACGCATCGTCATACCCGCGAACTGCTTGGCTAACGCTTCAGCACGTTCAAGCGTTCGGTTCGCTACCACAATTGAAGCAGGCTCTCGCGCCGCGAAATGTGTGGCGCAGAGCTCAATCATTTCACCTGCGCCAATAAAAAGCACCTTTGCGTTGCGCAAATCACCAAATACTCGTTCGGTTAGTCGTACGGCTGCTGCCGCCAAAGGGATCGAGCACCGTGTCGCGCGGCTTGCTGCTGTTGCGGATCGCGCGCTCGACCAGCGCGACGGGCTTCATCGTCGGGTGCAGATCGTTCCGCGCCGGCTTGTCGAAGTGCCAGACATTCCCCTGG
>JBAXLV010000156.1:0-6086 GCA_037134635.1 Alcaligenaceae bacterium | reverse complement strand
TGAGTCCGGCTAAAGCAGGTGCCGAGCCGCGATATGGTGCATGAACCATATCAATGCCTGCGGTTTTCTTTAAGAGTTCCATCATCAAATGCGTTGATAACCCAGCCCCTGCACTCGCATAAACAAGTGTGCCAGGCTTTTGTTTTGCCAATGCCACAATATCGGCCACGGTTTTTACGCCAAGCTTGGGATTCGCGAGCAAGAGCGCCGGCGCGGTACTGATCAGCCCGATCGGAACAAAATCTTGGCGAAGATCATAGCCAGGATTTGCATAAAATCGCATGTTGATCACTTGCGCGGGTGTCATCAAGAGCACCGTATAGCCATCGCCTTCAGCCTGAGCCGCCGCACGCGTGCCAATATTACCGCCGGCCCCAGGCTTGTTTTCAACGACGAAGGTTTGTCCGAGTCGTTCTCCTAATTTTTGCGCAATAATGCGCGCTTGAATATCTGTTGGGCCGCCCGCAGGGAAAGGCACGACAATCCGCACCGAGCGCTCCGGATACGCTGCCCACGCAGATGACATGCAAAGTGCCAGCATCGCGGTACTGAAAAAATTCAATAGCTTTCGCATCGCTGACCCCTTAGACTGAAGACACTGACTGCATGCTTGCATGTTCTGCCGCGAGATAGCCGAACACAATGCCCGCACCAATTGACGAGCCACCTTGATAGCCTACGCCCAGAAAGGTCGGAGCTGCGGCGTTACCGCAGGCATACAGCCCTTCAATGACGCGCCCATCGGCACCCACCACTCGCGCATGGGGGTCAGTGAGAAGCCCTGCGCTACAAACGCCGCCCATTTTCAACGGCAACGCGTAAAACGGCGCGGTTTGAACGGGTGCAAGCTGTGGATTCAATTTCAATTCTTTGTCGCCAGCGTTATTACGCGAAAAAGCAGAACGCCCACGACCGAAGACACTATCCTGGCCCTGCGCCACATCGACATTAAACTGCGTAATCGTCTTAACTAACCCGGCTGGGTCAATACCAATTTTTTCGGCGAGGCCGACCAGCGTATCGGCACATGCAATATCTGGGTGGACCGGTTGCCCAGGCATCGCATCCATCACCGGATAACGTTGACGAAATTGATCATCAAAAATCATAAATGCAGGTAGATTTAAAAATTTTCGATTTCGCCGGTCGTACTGCTGAAACGCCATCACCATATCTTGAAATTGCGTCTCATCGCCAAACCGCTCGCCGCGTTGATTCACTGCGATCGCACCCGGCATCGGCAGCCCTCTTAAGCCAACCGAAAAGAATGCCTCAGGTCGGCCGGGCACACCTGTACCGATAAATAATGAATTGTTAACACCGATCCGCGCAACACTTGCGCCGATTTGTGTGCCAAAGGTGAGTGCATCGCCTGTATTTTGCGGGCCAAAGGGATTCATCCATTCAGGAAAGCCCTCAAACCGCTGTACAAGCTCAACGTTACCCTCATACCCGCCCGTTGCAAGAATCACGCCTCGCCTCGCTTGCAGTATCGTGCCATCCGCTTTTTCTACACCCACCACTCGGTGATCTTGCGTCACAAGTCCCTTTGTTTGCACATCCAGCAAGATCTGCACGCGTCCTTGCTTCAGCATTTGAGCAACAAACTGACCAACTAAGGCCTCACCACAACTCAGTACACCGTCACGCACGCGCTGTTCAAGTTCAGCGACCGGCCAATTGCGACGGTTCGCAAAACCGCCCCAACCAACGCTATCACTCCAGGCAACGCCTTGCACATTGTGATTGCTACGTCGAATTGAATCAGAAAAATCTCCAAGATCTTTGCGCCTGATCGATTTAGGCTCGACCATGCGACGCCCGTCTCCACAGCTGTGGGGGCCAGTAGGATAAAAATAATCAGGCAAGCCTAAGGCCAATTGCAAACCCACGCCCATGTCAACAAACGCACCCAACACGCGTCTGCCTTCGCGGATATAAGCCTCTAGTTTTTCTGGTACCTTTTGTCGCCCCGCCACAAATTTGGCGTACGTCAGTGCCGACTCAAAATCATCTGCAAGTGCCTGTGCCTGTGCCATGCTGTTATTGGCGATCCAAAAGGTGCCCAACGAATCAGCCGTACCGCCACCCAGCAGGTGATCTTTTTCAACCAAGGCCACGCTCAATCCTAGGCTTGACGCGGCCAACGCAGCCGCACAGCCTGCGCCGCCTGAACCCAATACGATTACATCAAATGTCTCTTTGGCACTCATGTGTTTGACCTTTTCGACCATTACATTTTTAAATTCATGGCTCGGGCCAACGCCGTGAAATCCTCAATTTCTTCTTTAATAATTGCATTGAACTGTACCGGCCCAATCGCAGCAGGTTCACCCGCCTGAGCCAGTAATTTTTCACGATTCGCCGGAACCAAAATGATCTCTTGGATCGCATCATTAATTTGCGCGATTACATTTGGCGGTGTGCCTGATGGCGCCAACATCCCAATCCAGCTGTCGCCCCGTACTTTTGGATACCCTTGTTCAGCAAACGTTGGGATATCTGGAAACTGAAGTGAGCGCTGGTCACCAATAATCCCAAGCGGGCGCAAACGACCCGCCTGAATCATCGGCGCAGCCGTACTGCTGACCGCCGCATTGAGGTCTGTTTGCTGGCTTAAGATCGCCTGCAGCGAAGCCGCGCCTCCTAAATAAGGAATATGCTCAAGACGCACGCCAGCGGCCTGCTCAAACATCGCTGCCATCATGTGCGTTGTTGTGCCGTTGCCCGCGGTTGAATAGGTGTACTTGCCGGGTTCTTTTTTGGCGAGGGCAGCGAGTTCATTCAAATTTTTTGCAGGAAAATCAGGCCGCACCACCAACATATTGGGCGAGCGCACGATCAAACTAATACCGGTTAAATCTTTGATCGGATCAAAAGGTAACGCGCTCATCAACGCAGCGGTGATGGGGTAGGCACCAATCGTGACCAACAGCGTGTAACCATCAGGCGCCGCTTTTGCCACGGCATTTGCACCGATTGTTCCGACCGCACCACCTCGATTGACAATGAGTACAGGCTGCCCCAGTCGCACACGCAGCGGCTCAGAAATCAAACGCGCTACCGTATCGACCGAGCCACCCGGTGGCCAGGCCACAATGAATGTTATTGGACGGGTTGGATAATTTTTTTCTTGAGCCCAAACTCCTGACACGCTAAAGCCCAGCACTCCTAAACAAACGTACATCACATATTTAAATTGCCACATTCTTAGCCTCTGGACGGTTTACCACTTGTACGCTAGTCGCGTACCTTCATCAATCGCCCGCATTGCATCTAACTCTGTTGCAACACGCGCACCACCGATCAAATTGAGATGCGTCACGTTTCCAGTCAATTGCGTTGCCAGTGCTTGCTCTGAATCTTGACCTGCGCACAACACAATCGTATCAACCTCTAACAAATGAGGCTCTCCGTTGACGTTGTAATGCAGACCTTGATGATCGATTTTTTCGTACGTGCAACCTGATACTGCCGTCACGCCACGCTTGGTCAGCTTAGTGCGATGAATCCAACCTGTACTTTTTCCGAGTCGAGCGCCCGGCTTTTTTGTGCCCCGCTGCAACATAACTACTTTACGCTGCGCACCCTCAGCAACTGGGGTCTGTAAGCCACCGGCGGACTGGATCGTTGGGTCAACCCCCCATATCTTTAAAAATTCTGCTGCGGTTTGAGCCCCTGCTTGAGTCGAGGTCAGTAATTCAGCCACATCGTGACCAATGCCGCCCGTGCCAATGATTGCAACCCGCTCCCCCACCTGAACTCGGCCCAAGATCACGTCGGAATAACTCACGACCTTCGCGTGCTCAATCCCCTCAATCAATGGCGTTCGCGGTTTAATTCCGGTCGCAATCACGATCTGGTCAAAACCTTGCGTTCGCAGCCACGCAGACTCAACGTAGCGGTTGAGGTGAACCTGTACGCCCGTCGTACTCAAACGCTTACTGAAATACCGGATCAGCTCAGCAAACTCTTCTTCTTTACCGGGTATACGTCGCGCCAAATTCAATTGACCACCGATCTCACTGCCCGCTTCAAATAACTGAACCTGATGACCACGTTCAGCTGCCGTAATCGCACAGGCCAAACCTGCGGGCCCCGCTCCAATCACTGCCACCTTCAATTTATTTTTCGGCGCGGCCTCAGTGAACTCGGTCTCATGACATGCCTGAGGATTCACTAAACATGATGCAATACGATCAGTAAAAATATGATCCAAGCAGGCTTGGTTACAACCAATGCAAGTATTGATTTCATCGGTACGTCCCGTCGCTGCTTTCACAACAAAATCTGGATCAGCCAAAAATGCACGCGCAAGCGAAACCAAATCCGCTTGCCCTTTTGCAAGAATATCCTCTGCAACCGAGGGCATATTAATTCGATTGGAAGCAACCACCGGTATCGATACCGCCTTTTTGATTCGAGCCGCCGCAAAAGCAAAAGCCGCACGAGGCACACTTGTCGCGATTGTTGGCACCACCGACTCGTGCCAGCCAATCCCCGTGTTCAGTACATCTGCACCGGCCTGTTCAAGCGCCTGTGCAAGCCGATCAATTTCGTCGCCGGACAAGCCACCCTCAACTAAATCAATCGCAGAAATCCGATACATGATCAAGAGACTTGGGCCCACACGCTGACGAGTGCGTCTGACCACTTCTACTGGAAACCGAATTCGATTTTCAAGCGATCCGCCCCACTCGTCTTCGCGCTTGTTGGTGCGCAACGCAGTGAACTGCGTCATCAAATAGCCTTCGGACCCCATCACTTCAATACCGTCATAACCCGCCTGCTGGGCAAGTACCGCGCAGTTCACAAAGTCTTCAATGGTCTGTTCAATTTGCTCAGGCGTAAACGCACGCGGTTGCCGCGGATTAATCACGGATCGCACGGCACTGGGCCCAATAATTTCGTCATGCTTGGCATAAATGCCCGTGTGCAAAATCTGCAGGGCAATTTTTGAACCCGCGGCGTGCACTGCCTGAACGATCGGAATGTGCTGCTCGAGTTGCGATGCTGAGTCTAGCACCCAAGCGCCCTGTTCAACACGACCATCAAAATTCGGTGATACGCCACCCGTCACCACAAGCCCAACACCGCCACGCGCACGCGCGGCATAAAAAGCAGCTAGCCGCTGCACACCATCAGGTTCATTTTCAAGCCGTGTGTGCAAAGAACCCATAATGACGCGATTGGGTAAAGTATGCGTCCCCACCTTCAAGGGCGACAACATCAGTGGGTACAGCGACTGAGCTATTTGAGACATGAGACGATTGCTCTACTTTTAATATTAAATGTTGATTGGACAAGCTTTAGTCGACCAAGGGGATCCCAAGATCTCGAATCAGACTACGAAACTGATCTCGCTGATTTTTCACAAACATTGCCATTGGCTCAAGCGCCATCGCACGATAAGAAAGCCCCGCTTGCGCAAGTTGTTTTTGTACTTCAGAGTCCACCAGCGCCCGATCGAACGACTGATGTAAAACCTTAACCACCTCGGGATTCATTTCGGCAGGACCAAAAATCCCAAGCCAGCCACCGGCAGGTGAAAACGGAAACTCTGGATAGCCGCTTTCTGTCATTGTCGCCACCTCAGGCAACAAAGGCGTTCGCTGCGGCAAGGTCGTCACTAACACCTTCAGTCGACCTTCTTTTGCTTGCATCAGCGGTGCCGTCGTCGCGAACATCGCCTGCACGCGTCCTGACAACAAATCAGCGGTCGCGGCGGTTTCACCTTTATACGCGACTTGAACGACATCAAGATTCAAACTCTTTTTTAAATAGGCAAAGGTCAGCAACCCTTGATTATTACCCGTCGCATAGTTGATCTTGCCGGGATTGGCATGCGCGTACGCAACAAATTCCTTTAAGTTTTTAACGGGTAACTCGGGGTGCACATATAAGAAAAACGAAAAATCAACCACGCCGGCAATCGGCGTAAATTGAGTGCCCGGATCAAACGGTGGCGCGCGCCTGAGTGCTGGCACAACGATCATCGAACCCGCACCGCCAAACATGATACGGTACCCATCAGGCGTCGATTTCATGACGTCTAGTGAGCCAATCATGCCCTCTGCACCCGCCTT
>JBAXLV010000155.1:0-6087 GCA_037134635.1 Alcaligenaceae bacterium | reverse complement strand
CGGGAAGGGCTGTCGTACAGTCCTTGGTGGGTTCGACTCCCATACTCTTCCGCCAATCTTTAATAGGGCCTTGACATTGTGGCTGAGATTCGTGGCTGTGAGTTCCCAGATGATCTGATGTACGACACCGACCTCAATGTTTGGTTTCGCGACTCGGGTGGGGGGCAGTTCGAGGCGGGTTTAACCGCGTTTGGGCTCGCCCTGGTCGGAGACTTGTACATGTTCAATCCCCGGCCAGTCGGCCGCGAGATCGAGGCTGCTAAAGCGTTTGCCTTAGTTGAGGTTGCAAAAACAGTGTTGTCGGTCCGCAGTCCGTTTGCCTGCGTCGTCGCAGAGATTAATACACCGCTTGAAACCACTCCATTTAAAGTAAATCGTAGTCCTTATTTGAATTGGTTGGTGCGTCTTGAACCAAACGATGCTACGCAAGCACGCAGTGTTTTACTCACAGGGTCGCAGGTGGCCGTGCGTGCGAATGAATTGATGGACCTTCACGGAATGACCACACTCGCTGATTTCCAGCGTCCCTTGGGTTCGACATGACGCGTGTCGTGATCCAGTTGTGGCAAAGTAGGGTTGATTCGCCCCAATTGGCGGCGACCCCCTTTATGATGGCGGCCTCGGCGGCTGCTATGGATTTGAGCGTCGAAATCCACGCCTTAGGTGCGAGTGTTGAACTCTTTGTGCGCGCGAATGCAGGCCGTCATCAAGCGGTCGCTCCGTTAAATCGACCGCTCTCGGCCTATGTTGAAGATGCAATGCGTACCGGTGCAAAAGTCTATGTCTGCAGCACCGCGATGCGCGATCGCAGCCTGGCAGCAGCAGATTTGATTGAAGGCTGTGAAGGCGTGATCGGCATGGTGACGATGCTTGAGCGGATGGTGCAGGTCGATACAACGGTGTTGACGTATTAATTGTGTTGTGTAACGTCAAAGTTCGAGCGCGTTTGGCTATAAATTTAATTTGACTTGAAGAACATGGAACAGACGGATTTGCACGCTGATACAAATAAAAGACCTTCAAGTGGTCTAAAAAAGATACTCATCGTTATCGCGCTTTGCGTCATCGTCATTGCGGGGTTGCTGTACGCTAGCTATCCAAAAACGACAGTTGTCATCGGAGTGACCGCTGATTTCATCGATGATAATGGACGTCTTAAAATCTATAAGAAATTTCAGGAAACATTAAAGAAAAATGGAATTGACTTATCCGTAAAGGTTATCACCGATTCTTTGAACGGATTGGAAGGTGCAATTAAAGATCCGGCCATCGATTTGACGCTGGTGACCAATAATGGACATTCATTTTCTTCAGATATCAGAGAAGAATTTCGGTCTATTGGGGTTTTTCGTAAAGTACCTATTTTTATTTTAGCTAGTGCAAATACGCCGGCAATTACACATCTCAGTGAGATGCGCGGTAAAACAATCGCTTTAAAAATGGCTCCAAATAGCGACGGAGTTGCGGCGTTTACTGAGAACGGTTCTGGTCCAAGCATTTATGGACTAGATTATATTTACGCGGACTTATTTCGCCTGTTAAACATTAATCTAAAAAATACCAAAATTATTAATAGCTACCCAGCACCCGCGTTTTCTGTTTCTGACGCAGATTATTATTTTGGTTTTTTTGCCCCAAATCAGATAGGCAGTACTGCTGATTTGCGTAAGAAAATTGAGCAAGAAAAATACCGTTTTGTAAATCCGATTGATGTTGAAGGTGTTGCACGTAGAAGTAAGGCTAGTTATGAGGCGCGACTCGAGGCATCCATCTTAGTGCCGAGTGCGGCAATACCCAATGAGGCTGTGCCGTACCTGTACTCCACCGTGAGCATGGCCGTCAGAAAAAATTTGGATCCGAGTCTTGTGATGATTTTGAGTGAGGCACTTCAAAATGAAGTGTCAGAGTCTAGTACATTTCGAAAGCGCAACGAGTTTCCGCGGTTTTTAGATGGTGAATTATTTGCACCCCATGAGGTTGCAGTTGATTTTTATAGAAATGGCAAACCATTTTTAACAAACTATGTGTCGCCTACCTTAGCTGCATTAATTATAAAAATTTTGCTTGTCTTGATTCCGTTATTAACCATTTTGTGGCCAATCACGACGCTAGTGCCCAAGATTTATTCTTTCTATGTCAAGCATAAAATCACACACTGGTATGTTGATCTTGAGATGATTGACAAGTCGCTTGGCAGTGCGGATGTAGAAGCTATAAAAATATACTCAGATATCGTTGAAAATATTTCGCACGGTATCAGAGAAATGCGTTTGCCAATTTTGCATACCCACTATGCACAAGAATTGTTCGCTGCTCGGGTGCATGTTAATTTGATTCGAAACAAACTCAATGAGCTTAAAAAAGCTAGTGCCGACCAGTTTGATGATTGATAATTTTTACAAAAATAATGAACACTAATGCATCTGCGGTTAATACTCCTGAAGCTTTGCTAAAGCGTTTAGAGGAAGAACAGTCTTTCGTTCAAAAAAAATGGTTGAGCTTGTTTTGGCTCTTTATGTTTAATGCGCTGGTTTCAATATACCTTCACGCCGCCAGACTGAGTCCTCAAGAATCAACGGATATATCTGAGATAATAACTGAACAGATTGCGGCTTATCTATTTGAATTTGCAATTATTTATTTCTGTATTAAATATCAATTAATTAAGCGCTACAGCGTTCGCTGGGCTGTCGTTTGTATGCTGCTTTACGCTGCCGGCTATGCGTATGATGCGAACGATTTGTTTGAAAGCTACGGCTCAGGTCGTTACGAATTTCCAACAAACTCTTTAGCCTTTGTAGCGGTCATTTACGATCAACTTATTGCCAGGGTAGTGATATTTTTTTTGACACTAACAATGATCGGTTCGGTCATTAGTCTAAGGCACCAATTGAGCGAGTTGTGGCTGAAACGAGACACGCTGCTTAGAGGTGTGAGCCAAGAGCAGCTCGCCAAATATTCGATTAAAGATCCGCAAAAGATTAAAAAAGGTTTTCTTGCTGAGTGTTTTAAAAGACATAGCCTTGACGAGGCTGAGCAATTGTTAATTGTTGGAACGTCAACAACGACACCGCCTTTTGATATGAGTATGTCCTTGGTGCCTAGGCCCTGGTTATTTGTTTGGGTATTTATCAGATGTTTGGTAGTTTACGGTGTCTTGTTGCTCTGTTGGTATCAATTCCAAAATCACTTGATACTGCCGGGCCTCATTGTTGTGGGATCTTTTTTGACGCCCTTTGCCTTGTTGATTTTGTTTTATGAACTCAATACACCTAAAAATATTTCTTTTGCAAAAGTTATACAACTCACGCTGATTGGCGGTGTGCTGGCGATTCTGATTTCTTTGGTGATGTACGAGGTATTGCCAACGCTTTTTCCAGACTTGCGTTTGTTAGGCAGCTCTAAAGCGGGTATTGTTGAAGAGGTTGGTAAGCTAGTTGGGCTGATTATTCTTCTGAATGCATTGCCTGAGGTCGCTTTTAAATATCGATTGAATGCGTTGCTTATTGGTGCGGCAGTTGGTGCTGGGTTTGATGCTTTCGAGTCGGCAGGCTACGCGTTTGATACTTTTTTGTTTACCTCCCCATCGAAGTTTTCACAAATCATTTCGAATGAAACAGTTCTGAATATTCACATGCGCGGGATTCTAGCGCCATTTACCCATATGGTTTGGACCGCCATAGCCGCGTCGGCGTACTGGCAAGCAAAAAAACTTCACGGAACAACAGTTGCGGCGCTCACGTCATGGCACTTTTTAAAACTATTTTTAATCGCAGTTGTATTGCACATGGCTTGGGATTTTGAGACCGATTACGACCTTTTAAAAATTTTGGTTCTTTGTATCATTGCTTACGTATTGACATCGAAATTAATCCGACTTGGCTTCAAAGAGCTTGAAACAGTTTCTGTAGATACGCCCGTCAGGGCAAGTGTTTGATCAGTGAACGGTGGGCGCGTTGGTTGCGCGCCTGTAACCAAAAATTCGGTAAAAAGGCCTCGACGACAAGCAGCGGCTGACGCGCGCGCCAAAAGACTGAGCGTCGCGCGTAGGTGATCTCTTTAACGGATTGCAGCGCCTGAATCCTTTTGGCGAGCGGCATCCCTTGCTTAATGCGACCGAATTCAAATCCCGACCGAATAATTGAGCGATCTTGATACAGAATATCGGCAAGCGGTCGATTGCGCAGGCGTTTCATGGCTTGCCAGCAGCCAAGTGATGCCTGTAGCGTGGTGACGCTATGGGCGACGACGCAGTCTTGACCATTCAGTGACATACATACCTCGCGTTGCCAGGCGGGTTGTCCGGGGACTAAGCCGAGTCGTAGTGCCTCTTCAGTGCCGAAGCGGCAAACTTTTTCAGACAGTACGCGCAAATGTAAGCGACCCACTTGGCGCAAGGCCTCTGTGAGCGCGCCCCCTCGCGTCAGCCATTCGCGTTGTAAGCTAGAAACAAGAGGCGCGGGCTGTTGCCACCACTTGTTTGAATCACGATGTTTCTGCATAGTTGTATTATCGCAAGTTATGGAAAAAGTACGTATTTCAAAATTAATGGCTGAACGTGGCTTGTGCTCACGCCGCGAAGCAGATAGTTACATTGAACGCGGCTGGGTTAAGGTCGACGGCGTTGTGGTGACGCTTGGCGAGCGGGCCTTGCCCACGCAAGAGATCACGCTTGAGCGCTCGGCTGCGATTCAGCAAACGTCGCGGGTGACGATTTTGATTCATAAGCCTATGGGCTATGTATCTGGGCAAGCTGAAGACGGTTATACCCCTGCGGTCGCCTTGATTGGGCCGCAAAGTCGTGCCCTGTCTGATCGCAGCGCACAACGCTTTGAGCGATCCCAATTGCGTGGTTTGGCCGTCGCTGGGCGATTAGACATCGACTCAACAGGGTTGCTCGTCATGACACAAGATGGTCGAGTGGCCCGTCAGTTGATCGGCGATGATACTGACATCGAAAAAGAGTATTTGGTGCGAGTGCAAGGGCGTTTGGCGCCCGGTAAGCTAGAGCTGCTCAATGAAGGGCTGTCGCTCGACGGTAAAAAACTTAAACGCGCTCAGGTTCGCTGGCAAAATGAAGAGCAGTTACAGTTTATTTTGCGCGAAGGAAAAAAACGACAAATTCGTCGAATGTGCGAGCTTGTCGGACTCAAAGTCTTAGGCCTGAAGCGGGTGCGAATTGGGCAGGTGCGTTTAGCTGACTTGCCGGTGGGTCAGTGGCGCTACCTGCGTGCGGATGAACACTTTTGATTAATGCGACCGATCGCTACGCTTGCCGTTTAGTGTTCAAGAAAATCAAGTTTGTAACCGGCACGTGTATCTTGTCCCAAGGTCTTCGCGAGCCACGGCAGCGCTTCTTTGAGCGCGGCGTTTAATGTCCAAGGGGGATTAATGACGAACATCCCGCTACCGTGCAAGCCTAAACCGTCTTCTGAAGGTTTGTGCACGGTCAAACTGGCATACACCCAGTTTTTAGCGCCCACGCGTTCTAGCTGACGCGGCAACTCTTGCGCCTCGCGTCGTTGCACTTGCGGGCACCAGATCGCGTAACAGCCCGTTGGAAACCGCAGCAGAGCATCCTTTATGGTGTCGATTACAGTGCGGTAGTCCTTTTTATCTTCGTATGATGGGTCAATTAACACGATCGCGCGCCGGCTCGGAGGAGGAATGTGTCCTTTAAGTCCGGCGAAACCATCACTTTCGTACAGCGTCGTTTGCTTCAGCGTTTGCGCCCCGCGCTGTTCAAGATTCATGGTTAAGATATCCGCTTCGCTTGGGTGCATTTCAAAGAGGCGTAATTTGTCTTGGCTCCGACAGGCTTCAAGTGCAATCCAGGGAGAGCCCGGATACAGTCGCAGCTCGCCATCGGGATTTAGGTTGCGGATCACATCAAGATAAGCGGCCACCATTGGGGGGCTACTTTTTTTTGTATCCCAAAGACGACCAATGCCTGATTCATATTCGGCATTTTTTTGAGCCCAGTCGCCTTGCAGGTCATAGAGCCCCGCACCTGCGTGTAGGTCAATAAACCAGTAGGGCACTTCTTTTTGATTAAAATATTGAAGGATATGCACCAGCACGAGGTGT
>JBAXLV010000154.1:0-6091 GCA_037134635.1 Alcaligenaceae bacterium | reverse complement strand
GCCTGTAACTTTGGGCTGGAGGCTCGACTACGCGCTTGATCACCGGCAAACTTTTCGATCCCGGTCAACATCCAAGCACCACCAAGCAACGTCAGATAGTTTGAAAGCGTCGTGGTGTTGCCCGCATCTTGCAGTTGCCCGATCATTTTCTGATACGACAAAATCTGACCCGAGTAATGGCATCCTAATACAAACAGCCTGCGCAATAACGCTGGCTTATCGATGCGACTCAACTGCAAGACGTCTCGGGTAAGTGTTGGCTCAATAATCGAGTCAAGCACATAATCGCGCCACCGGGCCTCGTCTGCAATCAGCGAGGCCGCACCTGGATAGCCGCCAAAGTAGATGAACTGCTCAAGACTCCAACCAAAAGCATCGCGCATTTCGGCGTACGACCAGTGCGGTACGCGGATCAATTCAAAACGGCCAGCAAGGCTTTCGCTAACCCCCTTTTGCATTAAAAACTGAGACGAGCCTAACAAGACGACGCGCAACGGCTGAGACGAATTGCCCTGAAAGCTATCTTCATCCCAAAGCATTTTGATCACTTCAGACCACCGCTCAACCTTGTGCACTTCATCGAGCACCAAGACGCAGGGCTGGTTTTGACTGACGCGCCGAGCGATATCCCACTGCTGCTGAACCCAACCAACATCGGGGCTACTAGGTAAATCGGCGGAGGCGTAATGACCGACGCCGTCAAAACTTGCGATCGCCTGTTTGGCAAGCGTGGTTTTGCCCACCTGGCGTGGGCCAGACAAAATTTGCATGAACCGACGCGGCTCTTGCAGACGTTTACATAGCGTGGGGTACTGCAATCGATTGAACATTACAAATTACTCATCATATTGAGTAATATTACACGATATATTGAGTAATTTGTAATTTAGCTATGAAAAGTAAGGATATCTAAGGTGGAAATCGCACAGAAAGCCATGACAGCGGCGACGGGTCTAAACACTAATCAATCGTAATCTTGACCCCTTCTGTTTTAAGCAAGTTAGACAGCTTTTGCGTTTCCTCATGCAAAAACTGCCTGAACTCCTCTTGCGTACGCGACTGCAGCACGAGCCCCGTTCTGGCAATCGCCTGTTTCACAGCCGGATCGGTAACCGCTTGACTAAGTGCTTCATGCAATTGTGCTTGCAACGACTGAGGAACATCTTTTGCGGTAAAAAATCCGTACCAAGTACCAAACACCATCTCGACACCGAGTTCTTTAAAGGTGGGCACCTCAGGTGCATCAGGATGACGCTCTGTCGCAGCGATCGCAATCGCCTTTAATCGACCTGCCTTCACATTCGTCATGCCAGTCGGAATATCAAAAATTCCCATCAACTGGCCTCCAAACAAATCATTCAAAGCAGGACCCATACCCTTATATGGAATATGAGTGATTTTTACGCTCGCCGCATGCGCAAACAACTCAGCCGCGATATGTGCGCTTGAGCCATTACCTGACGAACCTAGCACCAAACCACTCGGGTTCATTTTTGCCAACTCAAGAACTTCAGATAAATTTTGTGGCGACAGCTTTGCGTTGAGATAAAGCAAACTTGGTGCTGTGCCAATCAACATCAAAGGCGACAGCGCGTTCGGTAAATAGCTCAACTGCTCTTTGAGCAATGGGTTCGATGTATAGGCGTACGCAACCACTAGCAAGGTATAGCCATCCGCAGGCGCCTGACTCACGTACTGGGTTCCGATCACTGTGCCACCACCACCGCGATTTTCGGTAACAACGGATTGACCCCATTTTTGCGAAAGATGATGAGCAATCGATCTCGCAAAAATATCAGTACTGCCACCAGGCGGATACGGAACAACAATCGTCACACGTCTTTCAGGAAATGCTGCGGCGCACGAAAAGCTTTCGGCTAACAGTCCGAAAGCAATTAACGCCCATATGAACAATTGTTTAATTGAAAACTTTGATGCATTCATAAGAAGGATATTATCAATTATCATTCTTCATATTAAGCGACTCGAAGATCTGGTTGCCTTAAAAAAGATCTCAAGATTTATATAACTAGTGGCAACAACCCGCCGGAGACAAATGATGAACTTTAAGCTCAGTGCAATAATCGCAGCAGTCGCAATCACTGCGAGTACAGGCCTACGTGCCCAAACCCCTGCAGCACCCCTCCCTGCGGCTACGCCACAATCGCAAGGCTTTTCTGAAGAAGGCATCAAGCGGCTCGATGCCTTCTTTAAAAAAGAAGTTGCCGACGGCCGAATGCCTGGCGCTGTCGTTGCCGTCACCAAGAACGGCAAACTCGTCATTTACGAAGCCTACGGTTATCGAAATAAAGCCACGAACACGGCCATGACCACCGATACCATCTTTGCCTTGGCCTCAATGACCAAAGTGATGACAACGGTCAGTGCGTTGACGTTTTACGAAGAAGCAAAAATGCCCTTGAATGCTTCTGTTGCCAACTGGTTTCCGCAATTCAAAACAATGAAGCTTGGTGTGCTTGCTGCCGATGGCACTTTAACCACGGTACCCGCAAAAAAGCCCGTCACGATTCAAGATTTAATGCGTCACACCAATGGTTTAACCTATGGTGGTCGCGGCGCAACGGCTATTCATAAACAATTTCCAGCTTCATCCTCAAATTCTGCCTTTGATTTAGATGGCAAACAATTTATTGAGAAGCTCGCGTCTGCGCCTTTGTTGTATGAGCCAGGGACAGCTTGGGATTATGGCTTTGGTCTGGATGTGCTAGGTTTGATCCAAGAGCAGATCACCGGAAAAACTCTCAATGAAATCATGCGTGAGAGAATCTTTAGCAAACTCGGCATGGTCGATACCGGCTTTGATATTGCGGCAAAAGACGCAAGTCGTTTTGCACAACCGTTACCAACAGACACTTTGACCGGCGCGCCTCAAAGCATGCCCATCTTAACGACCAAACTCAAATATGACTGCGGTGGAGGGTGCGCCTACGGTACAGCCGGCGACTACATCCGCTTTGGGCAAATGCTATTGAATGGTGGCGCGCTTGAAGGCAAACGTGTACTCGCCCCACAAACGGTTGCTTTTATGACCTCTAACCATCTCGATGCAGGGATTCAAAACCGCGTTGCGGTAACTGAACCTGCACGGGTCGGTTATGGCTTTGGTTTAGGCGTAGCCGTTCGTACTGAACGCGGTATGTCAGCGATCAACGGTAACGTCGGAGACTTTTCTTGGAACGGCGCTTACGGCACCACGTTTTGGGCCGATCCAAAAGAAAATATGGTGGTGGTCGTGATGGCCGCAACGCCAGGCGAAGTGCGTAAAGAGTACCGTGAAAAAATCAATGCGTTGATTTATAGCGCACTAGAAAAGTAACGTTGCACTTTCAACCGCTCAAAACAAAGTCTTAGGGCTGCAAAACATCTCTGAGACTTTGTACATTGGCGACTTGTTCTAAGTTCCAAATGGTTACGACCAACGCACGCGCTTTATCTTGACCAATGATCGGCACACATAAGTCGTAGGCTTTTTTACCGACCTCGTCACGCGTCATCGGATTTGCAACCGTACCCCGTACATTCTTCGTATGCGAATGCAGCACGCGACCGTCTTTGAGCTTGATATCAACAATTGCCTGACGGCTTGGTAAGGCCTTCTGTAACTCATCGTCGCCAATCAACTCCACACGCTTCTTAATCTCAAGCACGTCAGGGTGATTCATCCGCTTCACATCATGCGCCGCTTCGAGCGAGGCCGTGCCATCCAACAGCATCACCGCAACCATATATTGCATATTGATATCAGGCATGCTGCGATTATTAACTGTTGCAGCACCCGTTTTGAAAATACGCACACTCACGTGCTCGACGTCACTCGCTTTAAATCGATGTTCAAGAATCAAGTCATAGACCGAGTCCAGTGCCGCCTGAATAGGGCTCCCAACAGTCCAACGCTTAATTGCAGTATTAATCACTTCATAGCGCTCACCCAGGTCACGGGTCAATTCCTCGGGTTTAGCTTCCGCACCGCCAAAGGCCACAAAGAAGTTACTTGGCCCACCAAAAGGGTCGTCAATCCCCGACATTCCTGAAGCAACCATGGTGACCGACGCAGCGCCGTTACGGGCCGGCAGGCCACCAAACTGAAACGCCTTTTCAACGTGTTCAGTATCACGGGCATAGTTCGACAGGCCACTGGCCTGCTGAGTGGTGTACGACAAGGCAAATCGAACCTGCTGCGGCGTTAATTTGGCAAGCGAAGCGCAAGCAACGGTGGCACCAAACATCGGACCAAATGAATGCGTACCGTGTCCGCGGCGCGAGAAAGCATACGCCCCTACCGAAAACGATAGTCGTGCACAGATGTCGTAACCCAGCGCCACGGCCCTGAGCAGTGCTGTGCCACTTGATTGCTCAAACTCTGCCATCGCAAGCGCTGCCGGCACGACACCCGCACCTGGATGGGTTAGGGACGCGGGATGAGAGTCATCTGTTTCATCTGCGTGCGCCAACATACCACCCGCAAGCGACGCATTCACTACCGTCGTCAGGATGTTGGTGCCAGGGATCGAGGCATGGGGTGTGCCACCTTGGGCCTTGATATAGGCGATCGCTTTTTCACCAGCCAAAAGATGCGTGCCAGAGATCATGGCCGCAAGAGTATCTAACAAATGATGCTTAGTCGCCTCGAGCGCATCGGCCGGAAGTGCGCGATCAGCGACTTGCGCGACATAATTGGCCAACGCCAACGTGACCGGCGAAATTTCTGGGCGAGCTGCCGCATTGGAATCCGCCGCAACGCTTAAGCGTGCAGGAAGCGCCAAGGCACTTAGCAGACCCATACGCATCAGCGCACGCCGTTTTAAATAATATTCATTTAGCTGATATGTCATGATTTTTTTGCCACAGTTGTTAGGGTCATAAAGCCTCAATCTACCTTGATACCTACTGCATCAATCAAGGTTTTTTAAAGATTAATCCTAATCTTTAAAAAACCTGAACAACCACTCAATGACTTGCTCGGGCGCTTCTTCGTTCACGTAATGGCCGCAGGGCAAACCCTCACCTGATACGTTTTTGGCCCGTTCGCGCCAAATGCTCAAGGGGTCGGCAAACTGCTTGCCCACCAAACTCTTTTGGCCCCACAGCGCTAGCAAAGGCATCTCGAGCTTTCGACCAAGATCTGCTGTGTCTAATTCACAATCAATACTGGCAGCCGCACGATAGTCACCACAAGAGCCACGGATCGTTTTTTCATTGAAGCAGCGTACATACTCAGCCCAGATCTCAGGCGGGATATGGTTTAAGTCTGAGGTCAGTTTTAATAATTTTTTACGCAAAAACCAATCTGCTGGCACGCTACCCATCATGCGCTCAGGCAGATCAGCCGGCTGCGCCATGAACGGCCAATGCCAACCCAGCATTGCCCCGACACGCCCCATCGCATTCCACATATCTAGCGTCGGAACAATATCGATCACGGCCGCTTTAAGCACTTTTTCAGGATGATCTAAACACATCCGATGAACCGTACGCGCACCACGATCATGGCCTGCAACATAAAACTGGTCGTATCCCAAGGCTTGCATCACCTCGACTTGATCCTGCGCCATGGCACGAAACGAATAGTTGGCGTAATCAGCGTCTTCAACCGGGGCTGAGCTATCGCCATAGCCACGTAAGTCTGCAGCGACCACATGAAAGTGCGCCGATAACCTGGGCGCAATTTTGTGCCAGGCAACATGCGTGAGCGGGTTGCCATGCAATAACAACAAGGGTGGCCCTTTGCCCCCATGGCGAAAACGAATACTCGCCCCGGTTGTTTCAATATCCAAAAGAGCAAAACCGGGCATGATTGTCATCGCGTGACCCAAAATATAGTTGTCTCGATAAGAAAGCGTAGCAGATCAATCGATGCTTCGCGACTGATCTGCTTTTATACTATGTTTAGCTATACAGGCTGAAGCCCGTTAAACTCAGCCAGTCAGATGCACCACAAACAATCGTTCAATCAGATAAAAAGAGCAATGATGCATATACGATCCAATAGACTATTCGCACCTTTCTTGATGACTTGTCTGGTTTTGTTGAATATTTTGTACTGTGCTATTCATTAAATTTCCCATTGTGT
>JBAXLV010000153.1:0-6114 GCA_037134635.1 Alcaligenaceae bacterium | reverse complement strand
CCATTGGGACCCACTACCCCCACTAACTGGCTTGGAGTCGGAATAACGGTCGGATCGACAAAGGATTTGAAGCCGGCAAGTTTGATCTGGGTCAGGCGCACAATAATTAAACACATTATGGGATCGGATACCCTTGATCATAACGCAGCCTGAGACTAATTTAGCCTTGACATGGGGCGTAATCGAGGGGTTCAAGCCAAATCCTGACCAAGGGCAATCCCTCATTCTCTTTTCTTTCAAAATCCCGCATTGTGGCGTGCGTTCATTCTGAACGAACATCGAAACATCAATCGGTATACTCAAGCAAGACTGGGCACCTTTGCCAATCAAACGACCCAAAAGGTCTTGGATTTAACCTTTTTAAGAGAAGCACCCACTTGAACAGAGGCTTTTACACCGTTATGGCAGCACAGGCGCTGTCGTCGCTCGCAGACAACGCGCTGTTTATTGCGGCCATCGCACTGATCCAGCAGCTTCAGGGCCCCGACTGGATGGCGCCCATGATGAAATGGTGGTTCGCCGCCTCGTATGTTCTGCTTGCCGCCTTTGTCGGGGCCATTTCAGACTCGTACCCAAAGGGGCGGGTCATGTTCACGACAAATGCCATTAAAGTCAGCGGCTGCATGCTGATGTTTTGTTATGCGTTCTTGGGCCTATCGTCGGGCGCCCAAGTCAATCTCGTCTGCGTGGCGTATGCGATCGTAGGTATCGGAGCGGCGGCCTATTCTCCAGCTAAATACGGCATCGTGACTGAGATGTTGCCCCCCCTACAACTTGTCAAGGGAAATAGCTGGATTGAAGGTCTCACCATCTTATCCATCATTCTGGGCACCTTGGTGGGTGGTGTGCTGGTATCTCCTACGGTTTCAAGCTGGTTGCTTGCGCATCCGTGGTTAAACGGCCTGGTGCAAACGCCCGCAGAAGCTGCAATTTTGGTCATTGCCGTAGTCTATACCGCAGCCGCGGTCTGCACCCTGATGATTCCAAAGACGCATATTCAATATCCTAAGCAGCAAAAAAACCCCATTAAGCTTATGCAAGCGTTTTGGGGCTATGTGCGCATTCTCTGGAAAGACAAGCTTGGGCAAATTTCACTCGCGGTCACCACTTTATTCTGGGGTGCGGGTGCCACGCTCCAACTGATGGTCATCGAATGGGGGCGCAGCCACTTGGGTTATCGGCTTGATCAAGCCTCGATCTTGATGGGTGTCACAGCAATCGGTACCATCGTGGGCGCCGTGCTTGCCGGGCGTGTCCCCTTGCCGCGGGCCTTGACGGTACTGCCGCTCGGTGTAGCTATGGGACTGGTCGTACTCTTCATGCCCTTTGTACAGGCCTCGTGGACCATTAATATCTTGGGGGTCGACTTACCTTGGGTCGCTTATGTTTTGCTTATTTTAATTGGCTTAACGTCGGGATACTTTGTTGTACCGATGAATGCACTGCTGCAGCATCGCGGTCATGTATTGCTTTCTGCGGGGCACTCGATTGCCGTCCAAAATTTCAATGAACAATTGAATATTTTATTAATGGTCGCCGTCTACACCGTTCTGCTTTGGCTGAATCTTTCGATCAGCATCATCATTGAAATTTTCGGCGTTTTAGTCTCGGGCTTAATGCTTGTGCTGATTCGCTGGAATCGACTTAATCTTAAGGCTAACCCAAACCTGCTAAACGAGATCGGGCAAGAGGGACATGGCAAGGCGCTTTAGTTTGCTCTTCGCCTAAGCGCAAGAAGCAACTGCAAATCTTGCCAGGCTGCAGCTTTGTCTGCTGGGTGATTTAATAGGTGACCGGTGTGATAACTCACCACAAGCGGAATCTGTCGCCCCGCAATCTCAAGTTGATGAACGCGCCCTCGCAAGTTTTGAAAGGGTTCTTCAGTGTTTAACAGCGACTGAGCCGCCACCCGACCGAGCGCCAAAATACTGAAGGGGCGCACCAGTTCAAACTGACGCAACAGATAAGGCCGGCAGGCCGCGATTTCGTCAGGGCGCGGCAACCGATTGCCAGGCGGACGACACTTCACGACATTGGCCAGATAGACATCGCGCGTTCGCGCGCTATTGATAGTTGCCAACATCTGATCAAGCAACAGGCCGGATTCGGCCATAAAAGGCAACCCTTGACGATCTTCTTGCTCACCCGGACCATCACCAATCACCATGATCGCTGGCTGCGTCATTCCTTGCCCCATGACAACCTGCGTGCGCTCGCGGCACAGCCCGCACGTTTGGCATGCGCTCGCCGCCCCAGCAAGCGCCTGAAGATCTGGCGCAGCGCTGGCCGAAGCCGAAGTCAGTGCCGTCATCGCGGAAATGCTAACGGCACTCATGGGTGCGACGGCTTGAGTGCGTTTGGCGCCAGTCGCTCGGGGCGCAGCACGCACGGGCGTCGCAAGCGCAACCGCTCGAGCATCCCCAGGGATCCAAGGCTTATCGATCCCGAGCTCGTGCAGCCACGCCAGCTGTAAGGCTGTGTATTGCATCGTCTTAGAATCAGGGCTCGAAGTCATACCGCGACAGTTTTTTAAGATTGATCAAAGTTTTTTTTCAAAACCAAGGCGTCTTCACGACCACCCCTACCTGCAGGATAGTAATCCCGGCGCACGCCAATCTGATTAAAACCCTCATGCGCATAAAAAGCGAGGGCTGCTGCGTTTGAAGGACGCACTTCCAGCAATAACCCTTCGGCATTACGCGCCTGCGCGCTGCGAGAAATCTGTGCCAGTAATTGTCGCGCATACCCCTGGCGCTGATACGATCGAGCGACCGCAATCACCAAAATATGCGCAACATCGGGGGCCATCATTGCAATACAAAATCCCACCAATTCTGACTTTTCGCGCAAGATCCAGGCCTCGTAGCCTGCATCGAGCGCGTCTTCGAAATTTTTAAGTGTCCAGGGAAACGATTGAACAGCACGCTCAAGTTCAAGCACCTCAGGCAGGTCTGCAACCGTCAAGGGCACCAGGGCCACCAGACTCGCCTGCAAGGCACGCGGATTGCCGCCCTGCCCTCGGGCGCGTTCAGAAACCGTAAACGCAACACGGTCGCGCAAATAAAGCGGTGCAGCATGTTCGGGCAAAACCGTTTGGCCGGCATGCCAAGCGCTTAACGCCAAGCTTGCCACAGACGTTGCTGTGGGTCTTGCTTGCAGGTCGTCGGCTAGCCAATCGGTCGGCAAGCCCGCCTGAGCGCCCGTTAAACGCCAACCCTCTCCCACAAAACACACACCTTTGCCGCTTGCCGTACCACCTAGCCAAAGGGCCTGTCGCTCTGAGATAAAAGCCGGCAATAGCGCCGCAGACAACAAGACCGGAGGTTGGCGCACAATCAGCCCCTGCTCAGCGTCGTCCACGAACGCCGCGAAATACACTTCATCCATCCGCGCATCAAGTGCGGCAAGAATCAGGTGCTGAGGATGCCGCGCAGCCGCCTGTGCCGCAATCGCAGTCAAGGCACCAATTGGGATTAGTGGGAGCTGCAGCGCCAGGCCCATGCCCTGCGCGACTCCGCAGGCGACCCGTATCCCGGTAAACGCGCCCGGGCCTTGGCCAAAAGCCACGGCACTCAACAACCCACGCGCAAGCCCACAGTCGGCTAACAAGGCGCTCACCATGGGCAACAGGTTTGCCGCGTGCCCAGCGGTCCCTTCAAGTTGTCGCTGTACCAGAGAGATTGTCGAACCCCGCTCAGAGAGCAGCGCAACCGAACACGTCGTCGTCGAGGTTTCAAGTGCCAAAATATGTGTCATGGCTGCATTGTATTAGTTTGCAACCACACACCCGTGCTTCAGTGCCGTCGTCCCGATCGGCCTGTGGCCGAAGTCGAGTTCGTGATACGTCCGGAGGGTTGCGTTGAAGTACCGTGCTGCTGCACGAATTGATGCGCGCTTTGTCGGTTTTGATTCAGCTGCTGATGCGCAACCGAAGCCGAGCCTGCACTGGAATAGCGAAAAGGAACGTTATAGCGATGCGCACCGTTGTAGGCCCAATAACTTGAAGCACCTACGCGGGCAGGGTAACGATAGCCCGGAGCGTTATAGGCAGAATTAAAGCGGTTGTAATAGCTGTTGTTAATGCGAATCGAACCGTAGCCCCAATAGGGCGTCGCCCAGAGGGCAGCGCCAACGCCGATTCCAACACCAAATGCCATGGGACCCCAACCCGGGCTATACACGCCATAAGGCGGATAACCCAAATACGGCCACGGGCCATACACCACCATTGGGCTGTACATCGGCACATAAACGACTTCTGGATTGGTCGGCATGATAATAATGTTAGACAACGGGTCATGCGAGACCACCATCTGCGGACCAGACTGTAAGTGCCCGGCCTGACGGGCTTGCGAACGCAAAGCCTGCACAGCCTGCATTAATTCAGCAGGTTGTACAAGGTAAGCATCACCCAACCGATGCGTCCATTCAAGTTGATGCCCCATGAGCTTTAAAGCCTCTGGGAAATGCACCAACGATTTAACGCTGTTATCCCACCGCTGTTCTGCCAGAGCAGCCTCAAGCGCACTACCCGACAACGAATTGTTTTGCAGCCAAATCGTCGCTGACGCGACCTCCAAGGGATAGGTTGCTGCCATCAGCATCTGCGCCAGCAAGGCGTCTGGATAAAGCGCCACCGGCGCAACCAGCGATTGCAACTCGGGCAGCGACACGATCTGCGTTTGACCGCTAGGCAAATTGGCGTGCTGCGCAGGCGCCGGTGACATGATCTCAGTGCTTGTGGCCGCAGATGACGCGACTGGCGCAGACACTGGGGGAGCAGGCGTTTGCGCTGCAACACCCGCGGCAAACACCAGCAAAGCCCCTAGGACGGTCCAATTACTCATCTGCCTCGTTATACCCATCTCGACCACGACGACTTAAGTTTAGTGCCAGAACAATCGTTTAACGACTTTCAAACACTAAAAGCAATACAAAATAAGTGTCAATCGATTACATAAAGACAACTTACTCAGCTTTGATATCGCCCATTCGAATCGTTTTCTCCCATAATGCAACGTCTTTCTGAATAATCTCAGAAAATTGCTCAGAGGAACCTAAAAACGGATCAAGGCCAAGCGATTGAAACCGCTCGCGGGTCGCGGCTTGCCCTAAAAGCAGGTTAATTTGTGCGTTGAGATATTTCACAATCTCAAGCGGTGTTCCCATGGGTGCAAATAAACCAATCCAGTAACTCACCTCAAAGTCTGCATACCCCGACTCTGCGATCGTCGGAACCGTTGGTAGCGTCGCTGACCGCGCGCGACTACTCACCGAGATTGGTTTGAGTCGTCCGCTTTTAATATGCGCAATCGAAGATGCGATGCCTGTGAACATCATTGACGTTTCGCCGCTGACCGTTGCGACAACAGCGGGCGTACTACCCTTGTAAGGCACGTGCAGCAGGACTGTATCCGTTCGTTGGCGAAACAATTCAGCGGTTAGATGCGGCGAGGTTCCAACCCCAGCCGACGCGTATTTCATTTCACCTGGTTGTGCTTTTGCTAAAGCAATCAGCTCAGTGAGATTATTTGCAGGCACAGACGGGTGCACGACCAACACATCATTTGAATACCCAAGCAAAGCAATTGGCGTAAAACTTTTAAAGGGATCGTAAGAAATTTTTTTATATAAAAACGGATTGATTGCGATAATGCCAGTACCGGCAACCAATAAGGTATAACCATTGGGGCTAGACTTCGCCACCAGATCAGCGCCAATGATGCCACTCGCGCCCGCGCGATTTTCGACGATGACTTGTTTGCCAAAGACGTCACTCAGTTGTTGGGCAGTGAGGCGCGCAACCGTATCCGTTGAGCCCGCGGCAGACTGCGGCACGATAAAAGTAATCGACCGATTTGGAAAGTCACTCTGCGACCAGGCCCAAGTGCTGCTGAGCGCGAACACGCACAAATAAAATATTTGCATGCGCCGTCTGACGGCTCGTCTTCGCTCGCTTGTTATCAAGAAACGTGCAAGCATCTGCCTACCTTCATCCGAGCCCGCGACTCAAACGATTTCTAAGTACATACTGCAAAATCCCACCGTGCCGGTAGTACTCGGCTTCAACCTCGCTGTCGAGTCTCACCAAAAGACGAATCGTTTGCAGATGAC
>JBAXLV010000152.1:0-6116 GCA_037134635.1 Alcaligenaceae bacterium | reverse complement strand
GCCGGGTACGCGGCCGACCCACGTTGACGCTGCTTTGAATAAACTATCGGCCACTCCGCTTAAAATAACGAATTCAGCCATCAACACAAACATCGGTACTGATATAAGTTCGTAAGAACTTGCCGCCGAGAAGGGTGTGGTTTGCAACACACCCAACACCATACTGAGACCACCAAGCGACCAAAGTCCAACTGCTCCGGCCACCGCTAGAGAAAGCGCCACCGGACAACCTAGGGCGAGCAACGCCAACAGCAGCACTACGATTGTGATTGTTAACATTACAGCGTCTCCTCGGCACCGGCAACGGGAGGCAACGCGATCACTGAACGGCGTTGAATCAATGACAGCCCATGCCCAACGAATCTAAAAAGCATTCGCAATAGCATCAAGCCACAACCAAGGGGTACGGCCGCATACGAAACCCACGTCGGCCAGGCGATGCCGCCCGCCATGACATCGCCGCCGATAAAGCTTTCATACGTTCGGAGGATCGACACATAAAAAATGCCGATAAATACTAGGCTTGCAGAGCCATACGCCACGCATTCGGCAAAATGCCGAAGGTACGAAGGCATGTAATTATGAAGAATATCAACACTGACATGCCCGTTATGATTCAACGTATCAGACAGGGCAAAAAAGAATAAGCCCACCATCAAATAAAGTGAAATCAACTCATACGACCAAGACAGCGGCGAGTTAAAAAAGTAGCGCAAAAAGACATCGCACACGACCACCAGCATGATTGCAAAGAGCATCACTGCAGCAATTTTGTTTAAAAATCGCTCACAGCGACTAATCATCCGATGGATTCGTTCAATCATTGATGTGCTCCTGTTAAAAATTATTATTGGATTGTGCTGTACCCAGTCTAATTCTGTACTTCATACGCATGCCGTTCCAGGCTCTCGCGGTGATCTGGATGAGAGATCGCAATCATCCGTCGCATCCGTTCTTTGAATGTTTGGCCTTTCAACTGTGCCGCGCCCCACTCCGTCACAATCACGTCGGCATCTGTGCGCAGTGTGGTGACGCTGCCGGATGCAATGCGCGCGACAATACGACTTTGCTGGGCATTTTTAGTCGCCGACGGCAAGGCAACAATGGATCGCCCGTTTTTTGCTAATTGGGCGCCACGCGTAAAATCAACCTGGCCTCCGGTCGCACCCACATATTGTCCGTTCACGATTTCGGCATTCACTTGCCCAGTCAAATCCACTTCGACTGCAGAATTTACGGCTACAAAATTATCAAGCTGGGCGATCACTGACACCGCATGCGTGTGACTATACGGACGCAGATTGAGCTGGCGATTTTCATGCGCGTATGCATAGAGGCGCTGTGTACCCATCAACACACCCGCAGTCGTTAAGCCTCGATCGATGTTTTTAAATGCGTTTGTGACGGCACCACACTGCATCAGGTCTGCACCAACATCACCCAACATACCCGTATGGATACCCAGATCTCGTCGATCTTTAAGCGACTGCAAAATCGCCTCAGGGATCACGCCCACCCCCATTTCAAGCACGCTGCGATCATGAATAAACGCAGAAGCATGCTCGGCAATTTTGGCTTCGACTTCTTGTACGCGCCCAGGATGCAACTCGATCAGGGGGCGATCCGAATGCACAAAGGCATCAATGCGGAGCCCTTCTAACGCCTCAGTGGTGTACGTCCAGGGCATCTGCTGATTCACTTCCGCAATCACCACCCGCGCGCGTTTTGCCGCTGCAATCAGGTAATCATTGGCAATGCCAAGGCTGCGCTGACCGTTTGGCCCTTCTGGACTAAGGTGTAAAAAAACGACGTCAATCGGGATCGTGCCCTCTTGGATCAAACCATGCATTTGTGAACAATGACTCGGGATCACCTCAAGCGCCCCTGCCGCAATCAAGCGACGGTTCTCACCAATCCCACAGTAACTCAGCATATCAAAGTAATCGCGGTGCTCGGGCTGCAAGGTGGGGGTATACGTTGGCCCGATAAAGATCGAGATGCGGCCAATCGTTTGTCGTTGCGAGACCAGCGCCTCGGTTAAGGTAAGCGGCTCGGCCGTACATTGATTCCACCACACCGTATCGCCTGACCGAAGCCAGCGGGATAAGTCAATGGCGGCGGTCGGCTCAGCCATGACTCAGTCGACCAGCCACCGCTGGAGCTGAACTCATGGCGCTTTCGCACATACGGTCGCACCCTGCTCAATCAAGCTCACAATTTCGGCGTCGCTGTAGCCCAGTTCACTCAACACCTCTCGACTATGTTGCCCAAATTGTGGCGCGGGCCTTCCGGCCACGGGCTGCGAGTCAGACCATTGTGTTGGCACATCGACTCGACGTACCCGGCCCTCGGTTGGATGCTCATCCCATTTAAATAAACCGACCTCTTTAAGATGGGGGTCATCAAAGATCGTCTCGAGCGTATGAAGTGGCATGCACGGAACATCCGCCTGAGTCAGTAGTGCTAGCCACTCCTCAGTGCTGCGCTCTAAAAATATTTTTGCTGCCAGGCCCTGGAGTGCATTGATATGCTGCGTGCGGGTATTCAGATCAACAAATCTTGGGTCGTTTTGAAAGATCGTTAAACGATCGATCGCCGCAAAGAAAGACTCCCACTGCTTGTTTGTGTAAATTACGGCACACACATAGCCGTTTGAGGTTTTATACGGACGACGCTCTGGGGCCAACAACCGCGGATACCCCACTGGACCATTCGGCGGATCAAACGTTTGCCCTGCAATGTGATCACTTAATAAATGGCTCAGCATCGTCTCGAACATCGGAATATCGATGCGCTGCCCTCGCCCAGTCTTTTCACGATGAAATAAAGCGGCACACACAGACGTTACCGCATAGAGGCCCACAGTTCGGTCAACAATATTTGATGGCACATAGCGCGGCACATCAGAGCCCGCTTGCAGAATCAAAGATGGCAGACCGATTGCACCTTGTATCAGATCATCGAATGCAGGCTTATTTCCATATTGACCATTTTGACCAAAGCCGAACGTGCCCACATATAAAATTTTAGGGTTGATTTTTTTAACTTCGTCATAGCCTAGTCCAAGTCGACTCATGGCTTGAGGACGAACGTTATACAACAGCACGTCTGCTGTTGCGATGAGTTTAAGAATAGCCTCTAGACCCGCTGGTTTTTTGGCATCTAACACCATACCGCGCTTGCTGCGATTTACATGTAAATAGAGCGCACCCATTCGAGGATGCTGCATCGGCCCCAGATCACGCACCAAATCTCCTTGCGGCGATTCGACTTTGATCACATCAGCGCCCATATCACCCATCAGCTGAGTGGCGTAAGGCCCCATCAATACTGTCGTCATATCAATGACGCGCACGCCAATTAAAGGGCCACTCATTCCGATAATCTCCTGTCTGTCTTCAGTTCGCTACGAATTTCAGCACTATGCTCACCCAATTGAGGGGCTAAGCGACGAATCGATCCCGGTGTGCGTGAGAACTGCACGGCCATTCCTGGCATTTTGATTTCGCCTTCGGTCGGATGTATGGCAGTTTGAAAAAAATCAATCGCTTTTAAGTGAGGATCTTCTAATAAGTCTTCGAGCGAGCGAACAGCGGTCACAGGAATATCTGCAGCCTGTAGCTTCGTCACCCAATACTCGGTCGATTGCTGGGCCACGATCTTTTCTAGGATCTCGTACATCTCGTCAATGTTGACGGCACGTTGCGAAGGATCCATAAACCGAGGATCTTTAGCCTCGTCGTCACAACCCGCCACCTCAAAAAATCGACGCCATTGTTCTGTGGTGTAGGGCAGCAAGCCAATGTAGCCATCTAAGGTGCGATAGGGTTTTCTAAATTTCGACAAAATCCTGCCATAACCCATCGAGGCTGCAGAGTCTTTAAAACTTGCGCCCGCCATGTGTTCAATCAGATTGAATGCGACCATCGTTTCAAACATTGGTACTTCGATTGCCTGCCCTTGTTTAGATTGCTCGCGCTCGTACAAGGCCATGACGATGGCGTTGACCGTCGTGAGCCCAGATACTTTGTCAGCAACGATTGAGTTCACATACGCAGGTCCCTGCGCTGCGCCTCGTCCCTGCACATCTGCTAACCCACTCATGGCCTGAATGATGTCATCAAAGGCAGGGCGCCCGGCATACGGACCTTTTTCTGAAAAGCCATACGCGCCACAATAAATCAGTCGGGCATTCGTTTGTTTTAACGCTTCGTAATCCAACCCTAGACGACGCATGGCTTTGGGTCGAATGCTATAGACCAGCACATCGGCTCGCGCAATGAGTTTTTTTAAGACGTCTAAATCATCCGCTTTTTTCAAGTCCAGCACAATGCTGCGCTTGTTGCGATGCAATGGAACAAAAGCAGCGCTCATTCCAGCGTGTACAGAGGGCGTCGTGTAACGAAAAATATCGCCGTCGGTCGTCTCAACCTTAATGACTTCAGCGCCCATGTCCCCCAAAGTCTGAGTGGCAAACGGGCCCATCCCAACCGAGGTCAAGTCAACCACATGAACGCCTGCAAGCGGGCCTGACATCAATATACGCCTCGAGTGTTTAGCTCAGCTGTGTCGCCGCAACAATTTTTTTAGCGAGTCGAAGATGGGGCGTATCAATCATTTTCCCGTCTAACGTCGCGACGCCCACACTGGTGTTGGCGGCAAAGGCCGCAATCACACGCTTGGCCCACTCTTGCGCTTGCGCATCCGGCGTCATCGCCTGATTAATCACAGGCACCTGGCCCGGATGAATCGCCGCTTTCGCTGAGAAGCCATCACGGTAGGCGCGACGCGTCTCGCGCAGCAAGGCCTCGGGATTATTGATATCGGTTGGTACGGTATCAATGGCGGGCACGCCCGCGGCGGCGGCGGCAAACAGACAGAGGTTACGCACCATATTAAAAGGTGACGTCCATTGCTCAGGCGCTTCTTCATCTTTGTTGGTGAGTGCGCCGATATCGCCCGCTAAATCTTCAGCGCCCCACATCAACCCTGCCAAACGTGGCGAGGCGCCCTTATAACTGTTTAAACCGGCAAGTGCTTCAGCAGTTTCTGTCACGATGGGCAAGATTGCGGTCTGAGTTGCTTGACCACCGTGCGTTGGAAACATGTGCTCAAAGGCCTCGAGATAGGCTGCGAGCAAGGCGATGTCAGCCGCGCCCGTTGACTTTGGCAACGCGATGCCATCAGGACGACAGCGCATCACTGCACCCAGGTCAGCCAGGGTCATACCGGTCGTCAAGGCATTGACGCGCACGTATAGTTTTGGCGTTTTGATTCCGGAGGCTTTTGTTTGCGTTAAAAATTTTACGATCTCAACGCGGCCATCTTCTTTGCGTGCGGGTGACACGGCGTCTTCAAGATCAAAGATCAGTACATCTGAGCCGCTTTGCAGCGATTTTTCAAGTTTACGAGGGCTATCGGCCGGCACAAACAACAAAGAACGCATTCGAAGTCTCCATTTTTAGGTCTGTCGGCACATCGTTTCTCAACGCGCCGCATCCATTTGTTTATCTAATGATTTGAGTATAGCGTGGGGTAATTCAGGGTTTAGGCCCGTCATAAAACTTCGGCCATAACTTCAAGGTCACCTCGCGATTGCTAGCATACGCATAACAGCTGTCAATTTTAGTGGGGCGTCCGTTTGCGTCCAAAGGATCAGGGCGGGTACGCACCACCGGCCAGAGGGCTTGGTAGGCAGTCGTCGCCATCGGGCCGAGTAACTCCATCAGGTGCGTGCAGCTCGCGGCTCCTTTTAACTTAGATCGCACCAACTTCGACCATCCTGCACCAATGCGCTCGCCCTTCAAGACTGCTAGCGTTGGCGGCGTTTGCTTACAGATACCAAACGGTGTGGCATCCGACGACGCAATCACATCGTGGATCAAGAACTCATCGTCAATCACTAACCGAATCCATAAATCATGGATGGATTGGCCAGGTGCCAACACACGATTTGTTAAAGGCGCTACGAACTCAATCGGCTTATTGTCGACGACCCGACCTTCAATCTCATAAAGACCATCGACTCGACGATACGCCCGCATGGTGATCTGGCGTTGATGGATTTCTTCGCGTTCAATGCTATCTGGCAATGGCACTGTGGTTCTCTCTGGTTG
>JBAXLV010000151.1:0-6122 GCA_037134635.1 Alcaligenaceae bacterium | reverse complement strand
TTGGTTTGTTCGCAACGGCAAGTTCTGCGATCTTTGTGACAGCCTTGACGCGACTGTCTTCTCATAAAATTCGTTGTATGGCACACGATTTAGGCTTGCCAGCGCAATGGGACGCGTTGCCCAAGGCCCCTTCGCCCGCGTTGTTTAACCGGACCTGGGCACTCATCGTGGCTGCCGCTATTTTGTATCTTCCGGCTAATCTGCTACCGATTATGAAAATTGATTCGATTGCAGGAAGTTCGGCCCATACAATTTTAGGTGGTGTGATTGAATTGGTTGGCATGGGCTCGTATAGCATTGCCGCGGTGGTCTTTATTGCGAGCGTCGTGGTTCCCCTATTTAAGCTTTTTTGCTTGGCGGTGTTGGTGTATCTGGCCCAACAACGCGCGACCCAGGCTCTTAGAACGCGCACCCATTTGTATGAGGTTGTTGAATTTATTGGTCAGTGGTCGATGCTCGATGTATTTGTGGTGATTCTGCTTTCGGCCTTGGGGCGCTTTGGCGCGTTGCTGACAATCGAGCCCGGTGGTGGAGCGGCTGCTTTTGCAGGTGTTGTGATTTTGACGATGTTGGCTGCACTTGGTTTTGATCCTAGGTTGGCTTGGCGGCGTGCCGGACATCGCAGGCATTTTTCTTCAGAGTCTGCCAAAATGGCATCCCGTACCTAATCAACGTTTTTGTTAAGGAGCCCGGCATGCCGGAGCAGTCAAACCCTCAACAGGTACCCCCGATGCCGCGTGTCAGTCAGCGGCCCAAACGCAATATGGGTTGGGTATGGTTGATTCCTGTGATTGCTGCCTTGGTGGGGCTGTCTATCGTGTACCACAGCTGGTCTAAGCAGGGACCACGCATCTTCATCACGTTTCATTCTGCGACGGGCCTTGAAGCCGGAAAAACGCAAATACGCTTTCGCGATGTCGTGGTTGGTATCGTGAAGGATATCCGTCTGACAGAGCTGCGCGACAAAGTGATTGTCGAGGCCGAGCTTAATAAAGACTCCGAAGGTATGGCCAACGAGGCCACGCAATTTTGGGTGGTTAAACCCCGCATTGGCATTAGTGGTGTTTCGGGTCTGTCAACCCTGATGTCAGGTGCCTACATCGAGACTGATACGAAACACGGTGCACTGGGTAAAGCGACCAAAAAGCAGTTTATCGGCCTGGAAGACCCGCCGCCAATTACAAGTGACCGTCCAGGTTCGCGCTTCACTTTGCGTACAGAAGATCTTGGCTCGCTTGGTGTGGGCGTTCCGGTTTACATGCGTCGGCTACAGGTTGGTATGGTGTCGAGCTATAAGCTGGATCCAGCGGGTCAATTTATTGAAGTTGAGGTCTTCGTCGACGCGCCTTACGATCGTTATGTCGATGGTAGTACGAGATTTTGGAACGAAAGTGGGATCGACGTTTCACTCTCAACCGAGGGCATGCAGATCAACACACAGTCGTTAGTCTCTTTAATTGCAGGCGGTGTATCGTTTGGCTCTTTTGGCGCCCCACGCGATATTGCTGAGGTCAATCGAGTGTTCAAGTTGTATGACAATCGGCGTGCCGCCGAGATCGAGCCGCAAGGCCTTGCGGTACCGATCTACATGCGATTTGATCAACCAACCCGTGGTCTGAAGGTCGGGGCCATGGTCGATTTTAACGGTGTTGATATTGGAATCGTGAAATCAGTTGCTCTTGATTTTGATATCGCACTTGGCCGTTTCTTTACTTCGGTGACTGCAACGTTATATCCAGAGCGCTTGGGTACGGTCTATCGCGAGATGAACATGTCGCGACGTTCGCTTGAGCAGCTGGCAGAGTCTTTAGCCATCATGACGAAGCGGGGCCTGCGGGCACAATTGCGTACGGCGAATATTTTGACGGGTCAGCTTTATATCGTGCTCGAAGATTTTCCGAAGGCGCCCAAGATCGACACGCCTAAAGCCGAGCTTCCATTCAAGATGCCAACGTTGGCCTCTGATGACCTCGATCAATTGCAGCAGCAAGTGGCGAGTATTGTGGGTAAGCTCGATAAGATCCCGTTTGAGTCGATCGGCAACGAGGTCAACGATATGATCAAGCAGATCAAGGTGCTGAGTACGACGCTTGATAAGTCGGTTGTTCCGAAACTGGCAACGACGCTTACGCAGATCGAAGTTGCCGTCAAAAATCTCAATGGACTGATCGCGCCAGGCAGCGCGATGACCGTTAGCACTGAAGCGATGCTAGAGGATCTCAGAACGAGCTTGCGTTCGTTGCGTGGTTTGACAGATTCGTTGCAGTTGCAACCCGACTCGCTGATTACCGGTCGCCCCCCCAAACCTTATTCGCGTGAGACGCTTGGAGCCCCTGCGAAATGAAACCTTTTTTGCTATCTGTGTTGTTGGTGTTGGTAGCCGGCTGCTCAACGCCGCCGGCTTATCATTACACGCTCAGTCCGACCGCTGCTCGAGTCTCGACGCCGCCGGCTCAAAATATTGGGCCTTACGCGTTGAGTGCGGTCACAGTACCCGCTGAGGTTGACAATGCGGCCTTAGTGACGCGCGATCCAAACGGACGTTTATTGCTGTTGGCAGATGATCGTTGGACTGCGCCGCTGTCTTCACATCTACAGACTGCGTTAGGTCTTGAGCTTACGGGGCATTTAGGGATGCCACCTGTGCAAAATATTAATCTGACCGCGACGCAGGGTAATGTGATCCAGGTACAGGTGGATGTTCAGCGCTTTGAAATGGTACCTGGTCAGTACGTCGCCCTCGACGCACTCTGGCGCTTGCGTTTTGGACAAGACAAGCGGGTATTAACGTGTTTTTCTCGGTTTAAACAGACGGTCGAGATTGGGGTGAGTGCACTTGTGTTGGGTCAACAAAAGAATACTCAATTACTGTCGGCCCAAATCGCACAAGCGCTTAGCTCGCGCAGTGCACCCGCCGAGGCGCAGTGCACCCAGTCTTAAGCAAAGCCGACTAGCACTTATTTAGGCGCGGCCCGTGCTGCCAAAGCCACCCGCGCCTCGCGTGCTTTGTTCAAAATCTTCGACAACCGTAAATTCGACTTGTGCGATTGGTAGCACGACTAACTGAGCCAGGCGCTCTAGAGGCTGCAGGGTGTAGGCCGTTTGGCTGCGATTCCAGGCAGAGACCATCAAGGGCCCCTGATAGTCTGAATCAATTAAACCAACCAGATTGCCTAAGACGATGCCGTGTTTATGGCCGAGCCCCGAACGCGGCAAAATCACGGCAGCATAGCCGGGATCCGCGACATGAATCGATAGTCCAGTCGGAACCAGGTGCGTGGTACCCGGCTCGATGATCAAAGGTGCCTCAAGCGCTGCGCGTAAATCCAGGCCCGCCGAGCCAGGGGTGGCATAGCTTGGAATTTGTTCACGCATCCGCGGATCTAGAATTTTTAACTCAACCGTTTTCAACGTTATTTCCTTAAAGTGGTACGACGTCGTTTATCTTGATGAGCGCTGCGCGTCATCCAGATTAAGACCGCAAGCCCGATCAATACCGCGCAACCCAGTCCCGAATAAATCATCGATTCGCGCGAGTGTTTGGCAGCATCAACACTAATCGCGGTTAAGTAACCGGGCGCCAGTAACGCCGGAACCCATATTAAGGCGGACAGAATATTTGCGAGTTGAAATTTCTTTTCAGGCATTCCCATGACTCCCGCGACGGTAGGCATCAGGCTGCGCATTGGGCCTAAAAAGCGGCCGAGTAAAACGGCTAAAAAACCATAGCGATAACAAAGCAGGCGTGCCCGTGCGACCGAGGGGCGATGTGTTTTTAGTAACTTCATTCTTAAAATACGTGGTCCAATCCACTTGCCGATCCAATATGACAGCGCATCGCCAAGAACGGCCCCCGAAAAGCCCCACGCTAAAAGCGGTAGCATAGGCAGTATGCCACTACCTACCAAGCCACCGCTCATCATGAGTAAAACGGTAGCGGGTAGCAAGATGCCAATGACCAACATCGATTCGCCAAAGGTCATTAAAAAAATGATCGGTCCAGCCCAGGCCTGATTGGTCTGAATAAACTGCCCCATTTGTGTAATGAGCGCATCCATGCAAGTGGGTAATTATTTTTTGTTCGGAAGACGCGCCGCAATGGCGGCAATGAGTTGACGCGCGATATCCTGTTTAGCGCTTGTGGGCAGGGGATGCTCTCCGTGCTCGTCAAAAATACTAACTGTCGTGTGGTCGGCATCCATCACGTGCTGTGCAAGGTTGCCGATCAGCATGGGGATTCCCTTGCGCACCCGCTTTGCTTGTGCAAATTCAGAGAGGCGTTCAGTTTCAGCGGCAAATCCCACGCACCAGGGGGCATTGGGTAAGGCGGCAACCGAGGCCAGGATGTCGGGATTGACGACAAACTTTAAGTCGGGAGTATGTGATTTATTTGTAGCGTAATCTTTTTTGATTTTGTCAGTCGCTATATTTTCGATCCGCCAGTCAGCCACTGCTGCAACCGAGATAAAGACATCTTGTTGCTTGACCTGCGCTAAGACTGCTTCATACATTTGCTGTGCGGTCTGCACCTGGATGCACTGAACGCCATGCGGAATTGGCAAGGCAGTTGGCCCAGAAACCAAGGTGACTTCTGCGCCCGCCTCGTGGGCAGCTCTTGCCAACGCGTAGCCCGTTTTGCCAGACGAACGATTGGTCAGCACGCGAACGGGATCGATCGGCTCGATGGTCGGGCCAGCGGTAATGAGTACCCGCTTGTTTTGTAAAAGTTTAGGCTGAAAGAACGCGATGAGCTCAGCGAGTATCTGCGAGGGCTCGAGCATGCGGCCATCGCCTGTTTCGCCGCAGGCTTGGTCGCCCGCAGCAGGTCCTAACACCTTGACGCCATCTTGTTTGAGTTGAGCCACGTTACGTTGGGTGGGGGCTGCTGACCACATTTCGCGATTCATGGCCGGTGCGACCAGCAGTGGGCAGGCACGTGCCAAGCACAATGTCGACAATAAGTCATCGGCACGGCCTTGCACCAGCTTGGCCATGAAATCCGCGGAAGCCGGCGCAACGATGATTGCGTCGGCGTCGCGGCTCAAATCAATGTGCGCCATATTGTTTGGAATACGAGGATCCCACGCATCGCTGAATACGGGGCGTCCGCTAAGCGCCTGCATGGTCACTGCGGTAATAAAGTGGGTGGCAGCGTCGGTCATGATGACATCGACGGTGGCACCTTGTTCTACCAAGCGGCGCACGAGCTCTGCAGACTTATAGCAGGCGATTCCGCCGCTTAAGCCCAACACGATGCGTTTGTTATGAAGATCTGGCATGGTGGCCTCGAAGGCGAATAACTTCATCTAGTATCAACAGGATAGCACCGAGTGTGATGCATGTGTCAGCGATATTAAAGGCTGGGTAGTACCAGTTTTGCCAATAGAACAACAAAAAATCGATCACATGGCCGTAAGCCAGTCGATCGATGACATTACCCAGAGCCCCGCCTAAAATCAGGGTCAAGGCAAGCAGTAAGCGTGACTGATTGCGATTTTTGTGCATCATCCAAAGGATAAAGCCCGATGCACCTAATCCTAAGATCGTAAAAAACCAGCGTTGCCAGCCTGGCTGGTCTGCTAAAAAGCTAAAAGCGGCGCCCCGGTTGTACAGAAGTGTGAAATCAAAGAAGAATAAGACGTTCAGCCGTTCGCCATAGCGTAAGGCTGAGTCAAACCAAAGTTTACTGAGTTGGTCTATCAGCACAATCAGGCTCGCGAGCAGCACCCAGCGCGTTAACTTCAGCGGCGCTTGGAGGCTGCGCGATTCAGACGCGGTGGTCATGGGTGCTTAGGCGCTGGCTTTGGCTTCAGTTAAGTTGGTCACGCAGCGCCCACAAATATCGGGGTGAGCGGCGTCGCGCCCGATATCGTCACACCAGTGCCAACAGCGTTCGCATTTTTTATGCTGCGAGGGCGCGATGGCGATGTGCAGCTCAGTGCTTTTAGGGTCAGTGGCTGCGTGTATACCAACGCGAGACACAATCAGAATAAATTTCAGTTGGTCTACAACGCTTTGTAGCAGCGACAGGTCATCACCCGCAGCCGTGAGATCGACTTCGCCTTGCAGTGATGAGCCGATGCTGCCTGCTGTGCGAAGTTCTTCAAGTTTGCGCGTGACTA
>JBAXLV010000150.1:0-6176 GCA_037134635.1 Alcaligenaceae bacterium | reverse complement strand
CCACACTGGAACTACTGGAAAACGGCACTGACATACACACTCTGGCTCGGCAGATGGGCAATTCGGTACTAATGATTGAGCGACATTATTCCAAACTGACTGCCACTATGGCGGCTGAGCGATTGGCTTGATTGGGTCGTGTCCTTTGGACAGGATACTCACGAACGATCAAGCGTCTAGTTACGGGACGGTTGAACCAGCGTTGAAATGATTGACCGTTTTTACGCTCGGCCACTGTCGGGGGAGATGAATATTGACATGTTGCAGAGCCGACGCAGGCGCAGGCTACTAGCTGGGGAATAAGTTAGTTTTGTCCTTTTGAAAAGACAAAAGTTAAAAATCATAATGCAACATCTTCAAATTTCTCATAAAGAATCGACAGGTTTTTTACAGAAATACGGAATTGGCTGCGTGCTTTAACCCTCGATCGATCAGTACTAGCATCGGTTAACTTGGGTCCGGGATCGTAAACGACCATCCCAGCTTGCATCGCATTTAAATATTTCGTGAAGTCCGTACCTACGCCCAAACTGGCAGGGTAATCCTCCCCTAGGTTGGTAGGAGTTAGAAGTAGAATTTTCTCGTTATGAGGGGGTTCTACAGATGAAGAAGTCACGATTCACAGATAGCCAGATTGTCGAGGCGCTTAAACGCGCCGAAGCTGGGGTTACGGTCCCAGAGTTATGCAGGGAGCTTGGGGTTAGTTCTGCAACGTTTTACAAGTGGCGTGCCAAGTTCGGCGGCATGGATACTTCTATGATGACGCGAATGAAGGAGCTAGAGATTGAGAACGCCAGACTGAAGAAGATGTACGCCGAGGAACGTTTAAAGGCCGAGATTCTGAATGAGGCACTCACAAAAAAGTGGTGAGGCCATCTCGCCGACGAGAGATGGCCAAGCAGGTAGTGTCTGAGCGCGGCATCTCCATTCGACTTGCATGCCTGATTTTCTCAGTGAGCGAGACTTGCTACCGGTACGACGCCAAGCGAGATGCGGAGAATGACCGGATCGCTGACTGGTTACTTAGACTGACAGACAACTATCGCAACTGGGGCTTTGGCCTTTGCTTTCTATATCTTCGAAACGTGAAGGGTTTTGCATGGAACCACAAGCGCGTTTATAGGATCTATAAATTGCTGGAGCTTAATTTACGGATAAAACCACGCAAGCGCTTGTGTCGGGAGAAGCCTGAGCCGTTGACGGTACCCAAAGCGATTAACGAAGTTTGGTCGATGGATTTCATGCATGATCAACTTTCAGACGGACGGTCATTCAGGCTATTCAACGTCATCGATGATTTCAACAGGGAGGTGCTCGGGATCGAAATCGATTTTTCGTTACCTTCGGAACGGGTCATCAGAGCGCTTAAGCAGATCATTGGATGGCGAGGTAAGCCATTATTAATAAGGTGTGACAATGGCCCAGAAAATATCAGTGGTCTGATTCAAACATGGGCCCAGCAGTCGGGAATTGCCTTTCAATATATTCAGCCTGGTAAGCCGCAGCAAAACGCATACGTCGAAAGGTTTAATCGAACGGTTCGTTATGAGTGGCTCAGTCAATATTACTGGGCTGATTTAGATGAGGTTCGAAACTTCGCCACAAAGTGGTCTTGGTTTTACAATAACGAACGCCCAAATATGGCATTGGGTGGCTTCACACCAAAACAGCGGTTGGCCATGACCGCGTAGCTCTACTTCTGACTCCCACTAAAAAGGGGAGGATTACCGATATAAGACGTTGGCGCGGACCATATTGCCAGCAGTATCAGGACCTTCGCGATACATAGTCACAGTATGACTGAACGAATTTTCACTCAGCAACTTAAACTCTGTAATTATGTTTTTTGTTGACCGCGTTATTGGCTTACCGTTTACAGTTGTAAATTCGCCAGTCAAACTATCTTTGGTGAACACCCTAAAAAAACCACCATTTAAATCACAGGCAGCATTTCTATTACTCCACTTCTTATTGAAAACATATTTTAATAAGTTGCTGCTTTCAGCATTAGGCGGAACAAAAGTTACTTGCGCGTTGGCAAAGACCGAAATAAAAGCTAGCGAAATCGCAGCCACCAGTTTTGTGAGCAACACGAATAAACTAGGTTTTGAAAACATTTATACCCCTTATTTTTTGGCCAAAACTCAAGTATTAACTAACTTTAAAGAAGCTTCGGCAAAAAAAGGAAACTATGAATAAAGTTTTTTAGTGTTGTCCACTTAGAAAAAATTCTTGTCACTTAGAACAGACCTCTCTAAATAAAACATCTGAAAGGCTTCCTGGCTTATCTACATTAACAAAGGGAGTCGGTTCTTGATTACTTGAAAAGACTGATCTAGGATCAGACGTGAGGTCAGACCAATAAGCGTAGCGCAGGCGGCGAACTTTTCGCTGTCCGCAATCAAATTGAATCTCTCTTCTTCGCTGAACAGCACCATCATCTTGTCTTTCGTAAAAGTTCTCCATTGTCCAAACGGATCTGTATGGAGTCGCCACTTTTAGCGATTCCCAATTCACAAAATGTTCAGAATTAGGCATCCTATAAAACAGCACAAACTCTGCCTGTACCGCAGTACCAGCTAGAGTCAACACAGATAACAAAAATAGCCTAATCATCATTTAAAAGTCTCACACATATTTTTTTGACGCTACGCTATGTTTTCTTTACTTAAAGCAAAATAATTAACGTAGATGGACATTTTTCTTTTGGCAATCTACTTGCGCGTAATTTCAAGTTTTACGAATTTAACAAACCTGCTTGATCGCATTAACAACACCAATAATCATTTCATGATTTTGTTTGTAGAGCATTCTATGTTCGGGGGCAACATCTTTGGGGTCGATTTGAACGAATAATCTCACGGCCTTTTTACCCTCTATACAGGCTGTATCCTTATCGCCGATTTGAATAGCGCGATTGCCATTTTCGAAATGACGAGAAGAAGCTCCTAATAAGGCCAAAACCTGCTGCTGACTCATACCCGCAGCAAATACGGGCGAAATATTCAACACTAAAAGCAAAACAACTAAAAACTTTTTCAACATCATCTCCTTTACATTAGCCAATAATCTTTGGCTAAATCTTTCAAAAAAAATCTTCTGCTGTCTTAATGAAACGCACCTTGAAAGCAGTGTCTTGTTTCATGTCCTAAATCATGAAGGGTAGGTGTTTTGCTAGTGAAAATATCACACCTGTCGCCTTCCCAAAATGAGCAGGCGTAAACGCGATAACCAAACCCACCCAACCCTCGCTTTCTGCTTTCGGCTTCGCATGTTTTCTGAACATCGTTCGCATCCACGCGCCGCCAAGTTATTGTGGTTTTTTCAGTCAGTAGTTTTCTGGCATCAAATGGCGCTTCTGGATTTTTCCAATCTTGCGCTGCGGAGGCAGACCCGATTGATATACCCATCACCAGAGCTAGCGATTGGTATATGAGTTTCATACTTTGTTTTCTAAGATATTTTCAATTTGACAATAAAGTAACAGGGCTAAGAAAAACTCGCAACAACAAGGCTGGCCCGCGAATTGAATCTACTATTGAGATTGCCCAAACAGACCACTGAAAATAAAATTGTCGTATGACCAGCACCCTCCGACAATCGCAACGTGCCTAAGCTCATAGAGCCAAACAAAACTAGCCTAGCCGTTGTCGCCTCATCTCTTCGCCATTCGCAATCCTCGTTAGCAACAATCAGTCACGTAGCTCCTCAATCACTGGCTTTGCGCGATGGCGAAGTGGTTGTCTTTCGCAGGCCTGCCAACCCACGTGGCAAGGTCGGTGTTGGCACGATAGGCAAATGAACAAAGAGCCCTTATTGAAATAACGTTAACTGCTATGTCGATAAAGGCGTGTTGGCCAACTTTGATCTTTGTCAAAGATCTGTTAACTTAAAAGTCACAGGCTCTCGGGCCTAATCGGACTCAAGGGTGAACTGATATGGGACTATTAAAAGGATTGAGCACCACAGGCAAGTTGGTATTAGGTCTGTTTGCCATTGTTGAGTGCGTAGGGGTTGTAGTATTTGGTGCGAGCGTCATCGCTTATCATAACGAGCCTCAGACCTTTTACATCATCACTGGAACGATAGGGGTTTTGGTGGCAGTGTTAGCCGAGGTGGCTTGACGAATGCCGATGATTACAGTGTAGTCAATACCCGAGATTAGGACGCTTTATGACTAGCTGGACCGCTTGTCGCCTTGTTCAGGATTAGATATCCTCAAGCCCCGGTCGATTCCGCCCCGGGCCACCATCTGAAACTGAACAAACCCCTGCGCTCGCGCTGGGGTTTTTGCTTTTGTGGGCTTGTAACTGGATGTTTCTGCGTGATTGATAGTGTTTTTAATCGTACGATTGACTATACTGTTAGCAAAGCTAAACAGGAACTCATCATGAGCACAATCTCAGCCAACGACCTCAAAACAAAAGGAGTAAAAGCAATCGAAGAGGCACTCGCCACGCAACCTGAAGTTGCTGTTTCCGTTCGCGGTCAAATTAAGTACGTCGTGATGAGCGAAGAACACTACCAATATCTTCGCGAATGCGAACTTGAAGCCGCGCTTGCTGAGTCTAAGGCTGATCTCGACGCTGGTCGCTATGTAAAAGAAACCGTTGCCCAACACATTCGTCGCATTAATAAGCTAAACGCAAAGTTGGCCGCATGACCTGGCAGTTAATTTTTACCGAGCAATACAACCGCAAGGCTGCCAAATTCATTAAGCAACACCCAGATGCAGTTACTCAGTACACCAAAACACTTGAGCTATTAACGGTAAATCCACACCACCCTTCTCTGCGACTTCACGCTCTTAGGGGAAAACTAAACGGCCTGCATAGCGTCTCGATCAATCTCAAGTACAGAATTACGCTTGAACTAATCATTACTGAGAACGAAATCATTCCAATCAATGCTGGGGATCATGACGAGGTTTACTAATTGATGGCGAGCAGGACTAATCATCCTCAAACCCCCGTCGATTCCGCCCCGGGCCACCATCTAAAACTGACAAACCCCTGCGTTTGCGCCGGGGTTTTTACTTTTGGGTCAATTAAGTTAAGGCTTCGTCATACTGACGACGGCATTTATAAATTGCCATGAGATTTTCTTGTTCCCAGTGATGAACCGCTTGATAGATTGGACCCAAACTTAATCCAAGTTCAGTCATGGAATATTCAACACGAGGCGGGACCTCAGGAAATGCCTGCCTCTTGATAAGTCCGTCTCGTTCTAGTTCTCGCAGTTGTTGTGTCAACATTTTTTGAGAAATGCCTGAGACTGTTTTCTTAAGTTGATTAAAGCGAACAACGCCTTGTGTTGAAAGAACATACAAGATCATGCTTTTCCATTTCCCCCCAATCATCATAAAAGCATCTCGAATTTCACAACTGTTTGCAGTACAGGAACTAACTGCTGAAGTTTTTACTGTTTTTTCATTGGTTACCATTTGGTGCCTACTTATATATTTTTCCTAGGTATATAAAATATACCAACAGCTTAGTAAAAGCTATTTGACAAAAAGTAGTCGAACAGGAGAAATGATGAAATCAATCGACATAGGAATGAGTGCCAAGATTGGCGCCATGTTTCTATTACTTTGGGGAATTCTTCACATTTGGGTTGGTGCTGAAGGTATTCATCAGTATCTTGGTGGAGATATTCAGTCTCAATGGAACATGCTATTGGGTGGAGTTAATGGCTCAAAAGAGACTTTTCAATTTGCTGTCGATCAGATGACTTCAACTATCCATTCAAGATTGCTCATCAACTTTTGTTTAGTTGTTGGTGGTTATGGCGTATTAGCAATCTTTTTATCTTGGATGCTTTGGAAACAAGGATCTTGGTTGGCTTATTGGATAGCTGTATTAGTTATTGGGATTGGTGATTTAGCATTCCTGTTCAATATGTTGTTATCAGGAATAATTGAATTGAATATCGGGACAATTGGCGGACCAGTCCTTTGGTTTATTGTGATTTCAATCACACCATTTGGTTTAATTACAGTAAAGAGGTGATTCTTGCGACAGAGTTTACTTATCTTAGCCCTGGTCAATCCCACCCCATGCATCCACTGAATCCCAAAACCCTAGCGTTTATTCGCTGGGGTTTTAGCGGTGAGTAATGGATTGAAAATCCTTGTGTCGGTGGTTCGATTCCGCCCCGGGCCACCAAACTCAAAT
>JBAXLV010000149.1:0-6242 GCA_037134635.1 Alcaligenaceae bacterium | reverse complement strand
AACCATGCGTGCGGCCGAGGCTTACGATCGTGGCGAGCGTTGCGACATGGAGGCCGGCATGGCTAAATTGTTTGCAACTGAATCCGCCTTAGAAAACAGTATGGAGGCCATGAGAATTCATGGTGGCTATGGGTATTCAAAAGAATACCTGGTTGAGCGTTTTTATCGTGATGCCCCCTTGTTGACGATTGGTGAAGGTACAAATGAAATGCAACGCATCATCATCGCGAAACAGTTGATTTCAAGGAATCCAATATGAGTTTGCCCTTACAGGGGATGCGCATTCTTGCCATTGAGCAATACGGTGCAGGGCCTTTCTCTACACAGCATTTAGCCGATCTAGGTGCTGAAGTCATCAAAATTGAAAACCCACATGATGGGGGAGATGTGGGGCGTGCAGTCGGCCCGCATTATTTTGGACCTGGCGATAGTCATTTTTATCAGGCATTTAATCGCAACAAGAAGAGTGTGAGACTTGATCTGAAACAAGAGTCGGGTCGTGAGGTTTTGCATAAGCTGCTTGAGCATGCCGATGCGGTATTTAATAATTTACGTGGCGATTTGCCCGCTAAGCTAGGCCTGACCTACGAGGCGCTCAAGCATATTCGGAAAGATATTGTTTGTGTGCACTTATCGGCCTATGGTCGAGATGGTGAGCGTGCAAGCTGGCCTGGCTATGACTACTTGATGCAGGCCGAGGCCGGCTATTTGTCCTTAACGGGCGAACCCGATGGCCCTCCCTCGCGCTTCGGCTTGTCGATCATCGATCTGATGACCGGTACGACGGCGGCGCTCGGTTTGGTATCGGCCGTATTGGGGGCGCGACAAACGGGCGTCGGCCGTGATGTTGACTGCAGCTTGTTTGATGTCGCCATGCATAACCTTGCCTATTTAGCGACCTGGTACTTAAACGGTTCGCATATGACGGGGCGCGCACCTCGTTCGGGTCATCCGTCACTCGTACCGAGTCAGCTTTATCAGACTAAAGATGGTTGGATCTTTATTATGTGTAATAAAGAGAAATTCTGGCCCGTGTTGGCAACAGCTCTGGGCAAGCCAGAGTGGGCAGACCGAGTCGAGTACAACTCGTATAAGAATCGGCTCGCGAATCGCGAGCAATTCAATGCCGATATCGATAGCGTCACCTGCACCGACACGACAGAGAACTGGATGAAAAAATTTGCAGGTAAAGTTCCTGCCTCTCCGGTTTACGATGTTGCACAAGCGCTGGATAACCCGTTCGTGCATGCGCGAAAAGGTGTTGTGACCACGCGCACCCCCGAGGGTAAAGAAATCCTGGGTGTTGCTACGCCAATTCGCTGTAGCGGTGACCCCGCGCCGCTGCGTGCAGCTCCCGCAATGGGCGCTGATACCGATGCGTTACTGACACAAGCGGGGTTTTCTGAAAAGCAAATTGCGTTTCTGCGCGAACACGCGGTGATATGAGTCTTGCCAAATTCGAATCTTTTGGGTCTGGGCCGCGTTATGTGCAGCTAGCAAAGACGCTGCTAAATGAAATTCATTCAGACCAATATTCAGTCGGTGATCTGTTGCCAACTGAGTATGAATTGTGCGCGCAGTTCGGGGTCTCACGATTTACCGTTCGAGAGGCGGTTAAGCAACTGGTGCAGCAAGGTTTGGTGGTACGGCAGCCCGGGGTGGGAAGTCGTGTGGTTGCGCGAACACCTGCGGCACAATACACGCAGACGATGTCAGGCATTACTGATTTGCGTCAGTATGCGATGGAAACTTCTTTGCAAATATCCGATACGACGGTTGATGTGCTTAAACCTGAACAAGCAGCGCTATTGAGCGCGGCAGTGGGTGAGACTTGGTTGCATATCCAGGGGCTAAGATATATCGAGGGGCAATCACGACCGCTTTGCATGACTGATGTTTATGTCGCGCCGCGGTTTCGGTCTTTGACGGGTGTAAAGGGACGAATGACGCAACCCTTGTATCAGTTGCTCGAAGAGCAATTCGCGTGTCGAATCAAGGCGGTTCAGCAAGAAATTCGTGCGATGGTGCTACCTGCTACGCTGGCGAAAAGGCTCGACGCGCCTGCACGCAGTGCAGGGTTGTGGTTGGCCAGGCGTTATATGGATGAACGCGATGAGTTGGTTGAGTTCGCCGTGAGTGTGCACCCAGCCGACCGTTTCAGTTATCGCGAAGCGTTTCGTCGGGATTGGCAAATCACTGAAAAATAAGTGCTCAGCCGGTGAACCTATGTCGAGCAATACAGTCATATTTAAGTTAATCTTTTAGCGACCCATTTTTTGTTATTTTGAGTTTGGAGACGCGCTCTATGAAACTAGCCAGTTATCTCGTCGATGGCCGTGCCTATTATGGCGTCATTCAACCGAACGGAGACGTGATCGATCTGTCGACACGAATCGGTCACGAATATTCGAGTTTGTTGCAACTCATTCAAAAGAATGGCATCGAGGTTGCGCGCACCACGCTTGTGACCGCAACGGGTGCCGATCGCAGCGAAGACAGTTTGCAATATTTGCCGCTTTTTGTAGAACCTGTCACGATGCATTGCATCGGCTTAAATTATGCGGCGCACGCTGCCGAGGCCGGTCATAAGTTGCCAGAGTTTCCGCGCACCTTTGTAAAAATTCCGGCAGCGATCGTTGCTCATGGTGAGTTGCTTGAAAAACCCACCCTTTCGCCAGAATTTGATTTCGAGGGTGAGCTTGCTGTCATCTTAAGCAAGACTGCCCGTAATGTGAGTGCAGCTGACGCCTTGGGTTATGTGGCAGGCTACACCTGTTTTATGGATGGCTCGGTACGCGATTATCAATTTCAGCGTACCTTGGATCAAGGCAAAAACTTTTTTCGGTCTAGCTCAATTGGCCCCGCCCTTGTCACACCTGATGAAGTCGGATCGCTTGAAAAGTTATCACTGAGTACGGTGGTGTCGGGCGAGCGGATGCAGCACGCGTCATTTTCGACTATGATTTTTTCTGTTGCAAAATTGATCGAATACATGTCAAGCGTGACTGAACTCCGCGCGGGGGATGTGATTGCAACGGGCACACCCGAAGGCGTTGGCTTTAGTCGTAAGCCGCCCAGATTTTTAAAGTCGGGTGACACGGTCGAGGTCACGATCGATCGTATCGGCACACTAAAAAATACGGTTGGCTAAAACGGGGTTGCCAGAATATCCCAATGTCCGACCGTGCAATGCTCGGCCTTTTGGCGAGCTGCAAGCCATAGATCGACGTCTTGGGCGCTGATTAGACGCGTTTCGCGTACGGCAGCCGCGCTACCTGTTGCCAGCGCCTGAATCAGTGCAGTTTCGCTTCGATCAATTTGCCAGGGGCTTGGTGCTAAGGTGACCTCAAAGCCACGCAACTGAAGTTCGCGCTGCAAAATACCTGCAGCCTCTGGCCCCGCAGCCACGCCAAAACCTTTGTCCGTTTTTTGATGAGCGTGAAAGGCCTTCAAGATTGAACTGTCTGACGGATGGGGCGGCAGCCACTGTTCTTGCCCATCGTAAGTCAAGACCGTATATAGGGAGGTGCGCAGCGCTTTACAAAAGCGGACGAGCCACGGTTCTGCAACCAAATCAAAAAATGCGGCTGCAGTGATCAGATCAGCAGGCCAGCCTAAGACGGTTTCAATAGCGAGTGCAAGATCGACTTGTACAAAGCTAACCTCAAGCATTTTTTTATTTTTACTCAGTCGCAGCACGGGCTGCTCGGCTACAACGTGATCTGCCCAGCCAATGACGGCCGTGCGTGCCGCCTCGAGTAGCGAGGGATCATAATCAACCAGGGTCCAGTGTTGTCGGTCAGGTAGTGATCCCGCTAAGGCGCGAAGATTTGATCCCGAACCACAGCCTAAGTCGATGATGCGCACCGCGCGTTGCTCTGCGCGTGCCAAAACTTCAAGTCGCGTGCAGACTTGTTGTTGCAGTGCTTGGTGTCGAGCGCGATGATCGGCAGGTTCGCGCAAAGCGAGCCACTCGGGTGAAAAACCTGTCATGAAATGAAGCGTCCTGAAGTGTCTGTGAACTGCTCTTTCACCAGTTGAGTAAAACGACCGCCCTGAGCATAGAGTTCATCGAAGGTGCCACTCTCAACGATCGCGCCATGATCCATCACCAAGATGGTATCGGCCCGACGAATCGTGGCAAGACGGTGCGCGATCACCAGAGTACTGCGGTCTTTGGTGACCGCATCAAGCGCTTGTAATAATTTTGTTTCAGTGGCGCTATCAAGCGCACTGGTTGCTTCATCCAAAATCAAAATAGGTGGATTTTTAAGCAATACGCGCGCGATCGATAGGCGTTGACGTTCACCGCCAGACAGCGCGCGTCCCCGTTCACCAATTTTTGTTTCAAAGCCTTGGGGGTGTAGCAAGATGAAATCAAGCGCCTGGGCACTAGCGCAGGCTTGACGTAATTGAACCTCAGTGGCATCTGGAAGCCCAACCTTTAAATTCTCGGCGATCGAACGATTGAACAGCAGGGCTTCTTGAAAGACGACACCGATATTGTTGCGAAGCGCCGAAAGCTGCAGGTGGCGAATATCGTGTCCGTCTACCGTAATCCGACCAGACTGGGGGTCAAACGCGCGGTACAACAGGCTTAAGGCTGTTGATTTTCCGGCGCCAGAGGCACCAACAAGCGCAACGGTTGTTCCCGGCTTGAGGGTGAAGCTTAAGTTATTGACGGCAGGATTTTTTTGATCGTAAGCAAAGGTGACGTTTTCAAAGGCGATGGCACCGCGCAGGCGTCCTGGGTCGACCGAGTCAGGTGAGTCATGAATCGAAGGCTCGGTATCGAGGACATGAAAAAATTCTTGCAGTCGCGGCGCATCCATTGCGAGGCGATGGATGAAGCCGATCATTTGTTCAAGTCGCATGATCACCATCCCAGAAAAAGAGATGAAGGTCACAATCGCGCCAACAGTAGTCAGTCCTTGCGTAAACAACCAGGCGCCCAGTGCGACAATACATAAAATACTTAAAGTCGTCGATGAACGGGTTAAGACGTTGACGAGCGCCCACCAGGACAGCACCGGCATTTGCGCGCCTAAGACACGCTGACTAATGTTTTTGAGTGCGCTGACTTCGTGTTCGATTCGAGCAAAGCTTTGTACTAAGGCAATGTTGCCCAGCGTGTCCGAGGCCTGCTCAGCAAAATCTGAATGATGACTTTCAACTTGTTGTTGCAGGTGTTGTGTTTTACGTAAAATAAAGTTTGTGAGTGCCCCAAATACAATACACAACACGATCAGCACAAGGGCCAAACGCCAATTGATATACAGCGCGACCGGAACCAAGACGATGAGCGAGACGGCCGCCGCCAAATGATCTCGAAAAAAACTCAGCCAAAGCCACCATAATGAATCCGTGCCTTGAAGCATGATTTTCATCAAGCGTCCAGAATGCGTGTCGGCCTGTTGGGCCAAAGGCAATTGCAACACATGCTCAAAGTAATCGCGTAAGACGATGTGTCGACGCCGATGCGATAGGCGATCTGCAAATAGTGCGATGATCGCACCACAAATAATTGTGAACAAACCAAAGCCTACCCAGGTCAAGAGCAACGGCCTGAGCGAAGGCCAAATAGCGGATGGATCATCAAGAGAGGCGCGTGCCAGCGTATCGATGACCAGACCAAACAAAATCGGTTCGGCAAACATCGCCATGGCGAGGGTCACGTTTGCGCCAGCTAGGGTCCAACCAAGCTTGCGGTCTGAACCTAGCATTTTTAAGACGCGCGCATAGAGCGCCACGAATTTGATGGCCTTGTGCGGCTGGCTAGGCTTTGTCATGGTGGCTGTCGGCCTTGAATGTTGCACGGTAACGCACGACAGCAAGATCGAGTGCTTCGAGGGCCAGTGGAGGTGAAATTTCTTCAGGTAAGCTGACGAGTTGCCAGCGCATGAGTAAGCGTCCGAAACTTGGCCATGAAGTGAGTACAGCAATTGGAATAGATAAGAGTAGTCCGGCGAGCATGATCATGGCATACGACAGATTGCCCGGGTGTGTGAGCCACACTGCACCAGTCAACGTTATGCCAAGCAGGGTGTGTGGCCAAAATTGACGCATCGCGATCAGTAGTGGAACCGAGTGGTCGTCGCGAGCCTGGCCGGTCCAGCCTGATTTTTTTCCAAAGACCAAACCAATAATAAAGAGCGTGTGATTAAGCCAGGTGATGGACGTCATCAACAATGAAAAAAACATTTCAAGCGAAAAGCTTATCGTGAAGCGAAGGCCGCCACCAA
>JBAXLV010000148.1:0-6242 GCA_037134635.1 Alcaligenaceae bacterium | reverse complement strand
CTTCCAGAGTTGATCGTTCGCAGTGATCTGCCAACGATAGGTCTCATTTTCGAGCAAACCCTTTGGTCGCGTTGAGTTTGCTGCAGCCACAGCAGTACGCACAGCTTCAAGCGACACCCCAGCCTGCGCGAGCGCATCTGGATCGAGATCAATACGCACCGCCGGCAAGGAACTGCCGCCTATTTGCACTTCGCCCACACCGTCTACTTGTGAGAGCTTTTGTTGCACCGTCGTTGACGCAATATCGTAGAGTTGCCCCTGCGATAATGAATCGGACGTTAAGGCCAGCGTCATGATCGGCGCCGCAGCGGGGTTGGCTTTGTTGTACGAAGGGTTGCTACGTAAACCACTCGGCATCATTGCGCGGGCAGCATTGATCGCCCCTTGCACATCCGTCGCCGCGCTATTAATGTCTCGACTCAAATCAAATTGAAGCGTAATTCTGGTTTGGCCCGTTGTGCTGCGCGAGGTCATTTCGGATACGCCCGCAATTGTCCCCAACGAGCGCTCGAGCGGTGTCGCCACCGTTGCTGCCATCACCTCAGGGCTGGCGCCAGGCATTTGTGCCCGAACACCAATCACCGGAAACTCAATCTGCGGCAAAGGCGCAATCGGCAATAGGCTATGCGCAAGCCAGCCCGCCAACACCACACCCAGCCACAATAAAATGGTGGCAACAGGACGAACGATAAAGGGGCCGGAGATACTCATGGCGCGCGATCCGCGATTTGAGTTGCAGCGCGTCGCCCAGCAAACATTCGATCAAAAAACAAATAAATGACTGGCGTCGTAAATAGGGTCAATATTTGGCTCACGAGTAAGCCCCCGACCATCACCAACCCAAGAGGTTGCCGCAACTCTGCGCCCGTTCCGGTCGACAGCATTAACGGAACTGCCCCAAACAGCGCTGCCAGTGTCGTCATCAAAATTGGCCTGAAGCGCAAGAGCGCAGCCTGCTGTATGGCTTGGAGTGCGGGCATTTTGTGCTTACGCTCTGCCTCAAGCGCAAAGTCAATCATCATGATCGCATTCTTTTTTACGATACCAATCAGCAAAATAATTCCAATAATCCCAATCATGTCGAGATCGCGACCCGTCAAGGTTAGCGCTAATAACGCACCGATCGCAGCCGAGGGCAATGTCGACAAAATCGTAATTGGGTGAATAAAGCTTTCGTACAAAATACCCAAAACGATATACATCGTGATAATCGCGGCGAGTATCAAAAACAGCGTGCTCGATAGCGAGGCTTCGAACGCACGCGCTGCGCCCTGGAACTCGGCTTGAATACCAAGTGGCATGCCAATATCACGCTGCGCCTGAACAACCGCATCAACGGCATCAGACAGCGAGGCACTCGGCGCCAGATTAAAGGAAATCGTCACAGACGGAAACTGATCGAGACGATTCAACACCAAGGCCGAACGCCCTTCACTGACTTTAACCAAACTCGTTAAGGCGATCGGTTTACCTTCAGCTGTTTTGACATAGATTGAACCCAGTGCCGACGGATCGCGACGAAACTGAGGAGCAGTTTCGATCACAACGCGATATTGATTTGATTGCGTAAATATCGTTGAAATTTGTCGTTGTCCAAACGCGTCATATAGAGCATCGTCAATTGCCACCGCAGAGACTCCGACACGCGCCGCCGCATCGCGATCGATCTGGAGAATCGCACTGAGCCCTTCGTTCTGCATATCATCGATCACGTCCACCAGTGGCTTCTGCGTACGTAACTGATCCACCAATCGTGGCGCCCACTGAAGCAACAGGGTCGGATCTGCGCTATTGAGCGTTAATTGATATTGCGTTCGGCTTACGCGATCTTCAACCGTGAGATCTTGTATCGGTTGCAGATAAAACTGTAAACCTGTCAACAAATTTAAACGCTCTTGTAGCCGGCGCATGATGGCGGGCGCCTGATCACGCCTAAGATCGTGCGCACGCAACGCGACCTGCATGCGCCCCGTGTTCACGGTTTCATTGACACCATCAACTCCGATAAACGACGCGACCGTCGCCACATCAGGATCTTCTAAAATAATTTTAACGGCCTCTTGTTGGCGCTGCGCCATCGCCCCAAACGCAAGATTTTGTGGCGCCTGTGTCACGACCTGAATCAAACCCGTATCCTGAACCGGAAAAAATCCCTTCGGAATAGCTAAGTACAAAATAGCCGTCAGAAGAAAAGTGCCAAGTGCCACAAACAACGTCAGCGTTTGATGGTTCAGTACGACCTGCAGCATCCGTCCGTAGCCCGCAATCAATGCATCAATTTTTTGGCTTACATACCGTGCAATAGAGCCGCCTTCTTGTTGCGCCCCCACTTTCAAGAGGCGGGCGCACATCATTGGCGTCAGCGTCAACGAAATCAGCAACGACAGCAAAATTGCCACCGCGAGCGTAACCGCAAACTCTCGAAAGAGTCGGCCCACCACTTCTGTCATAAAAAGCAAGGGGATCAAAACGGCGATCAAAGAGACCGTCAACGAGACGAGCGTAAAACCAATTTGCGAGGCACCTTTTAGCGCCGCTTGCATCGGCGTGTCGCCACGTTCAAGATAACGCGCGATGTTTTCGATCATCACGATGGCATCATCGACCACAAACCCAGTCGCAATCGTCAACGCCATCAAGGTCAAATTGTTGATACTAAAGCCAACCAGATACATGACCCCAAAGGTACCGACTAACGACAGCGGCACGACAATGCTCGGAATCAAGGTGGCAGTGAGCGTGCGCAGAAACACAAAGGTCACCAGCACCACCAAACCGATCGCCACCAACAACTCGACCTGAACATCATGCACCGATTCGCGAATTGTCTGCGTGCGATCCGACATGATCTTCACATCTAAGTTCGCGGGCAAAGCCACGCGTAATTGCGGAAGTAATTTTTGTATGCGATCAACGACCTCGATCACATTAGCCCCGGGCTGCCGCTGTACATTTAGCAAGATCGCGGGCTCTGTGTCGGCCCACGCTGCGAGGCGAGCATCTTCAGCCTCTGTGACCGCAGTCGCAACATCCGAAAGTCGCAATGGCGCTTCGTTTCGATAGGCAACTACCAAATTCATATACTCAAGCGGATTTTTTAACTGATCGTTCGCATTAATCGTCGTCGAACGTACCGCTCCGTCGAGCGTGCCTTTGGGCTGATTGACGTTGGCGGCAACAACCGCCGTACGCACATCGGCAAGTGTCAGCCCGTAGGCCGCCAGCGATTGGGGGTTGGCCTGAATGCGCATCGCTGGGCGTTGCCCACCCGCCACGCTAACCAAACCCACGCCAGCGACTTGTGAAATCTTTTGCGCCATACGTGTGTCAACTAAATCGCGCACCTGAGGTAAAGGAACCGTGGGCGACGTGATTGCCAAGGTCAACACGGGTGCATCCGCCGGATTCACTTTGTTATAGATCGGCGGCGCCGGTAGATCGCGGGGTAATAAATTGCTCGCCGCGTTAATGGCGGCCTGCACTTGCTGCTCGGCCACATCAAGCGGAAGGGATAACGCAAATTGCAAGGTAATAATCGAAGCACCCGCCGCGCTGCTTGAAGACATCTGCCTTAATCCTGGCATCTGCCCAAACTGTCGCTCAAGCGGCGAGGTCACCAGCGCAGCCATCACATCGGGGCTGGCCCCTGGATAAAAGGTCGTGGACTGAATGGTTGGATAATCAACTTCAGGGAGTGACGATACGGGCAACCAGCGATACGCGATCAAACCAGACAACAGTAAGGCCACCATCGCGAGCGTCGTCGCGACCGGCCGTACGATAAAAGGTCTGGAGAGGTTCACGGCCGCGTTGTGGCTGCGTTTACCCCGGGGAGAACTTTAGCAGGAGCATCGTTCGCGGCCCCCGCCGCGGACGAGCGTCCTCCTCTCGCCTCGGAGCCGCCAATCACGCGCACCTTTGCACCGGCACGCAGTCGATCAGTTCCTTCAAGCACAACGCGCTCATCAACCTGCACGCCAGCGGTGATTGCAACACGATCACCGCTACGCGCAGCGACTTTAACCGAGCGAACCGCAACGGTATCATCCGGCAAAATAACGTAAACAAAGGCGCCTTGATTGCCCTGCATCAACGCTCCTGCTGGAATCGTTAACGCGTCTTTGACAGTACTGACCTTCATCCGCACATTAACAAACTGATTTGGAAATAACGCGTCTGTTGCATTGTCAAACTTCGCCTTGAGCTTGACCGTCCCGGTTGATACGTCAATTTGATTATCGATCGTGACAAGCTCACCTTCCGCAAGTTGAATCTGGTCCGCCCGATCGTAGGCTAGAACCGAAAGCTTCTGACCCGCAATTAATGGCCCACGCACCGCGGGCAGATCGTTCTCAGCCAAGGTAAATAACACAGCGATCGGCTGCGTTTGCGTGATCACCACCAAGCCCAGAGGATCATTGGCATTGATTAGATTGCCAGCATCGACTCGACGTAAACCCAAACGACCCGCGATCGGTGCAGTAATGCGGGTGTAATCAAGCTGCAAGCGTGCATTGTTGACTGCAGCCAAATCACTTTTAAGTTGCCCCTCAAACTTGCTGACCAAGGCTGCCTGGGTATCAAGCATTTGAGGTGCGATCGAGTCTTGCTTGCGTAACGCTTGATAGCGCTGCAAATCGCGCTTGGCATTTTGATATTGCGATTCGTTTTGTTGTTGCTGACCCAAGGCTTGCTCAAGTGCGACCTCAAACGAACGCGGATCAATTTTTGCAAGCAACTGATCTTCTTTAACTTGTTCGCCTTCTTTGAACAACACTTCGATCAACTCACCTTGCACCCGACTGCGCACCGTGACGGTGTTAAAAGCGGTCACGGTACCGAGGCCTCGCAGATAAAGATCTAAGTCTTGAACACGCGCAGGCTCAATCTTGACCGGCACAGGCGGGATAAAGCCTGCCGGTGGCCCTTTCTGCGCACTGGTCGTGAGCCCACCCGGCATCAGCCACCAAACCGCCGCAGCAATCAAAAGCGCAGAAGCGATCCACACAATAGCCGACCGAACTGAAAGTCGCTTCGACAAGCGTTCAAGCATGAGAGGTTCCAGACAGGCCTAAAGGGCGCAAAGAGTCATTTTGAAGGGGATATCTTGCGTCACGGCTTGGGGTCGCTGATCGCCCTGCTGTGAAGAATAGCGAATCCAGACCATGTATTTATTCGCACTGATTTCAGGAAAGACGCCTGCCGACTCATCCACCCATACCCGCAAGAGTTGGTACGTTTTACCTGCAAGCATTTGCTGATAGGCACCCTGAGGCGCCACTGCCTGGACCGGTTCATCTGAATCACGCAAGAGTCGCAACACAATCGCAATTCCGATATGCACAGGCATCAACGTCGAGATCCAACGCTGCAGGTCAGCTCGTCTGGTTGCATCTGGCAAATTTTGCCAGGCATGAAATGAAGGCATGTCGACCTGAGTCCCGCCACCCGGAACGACAAGTCGGCCACGCAAACTTGTGAGCCATTCGTTATCACGTAAGGATTGGCCTGTACGACCACCCGCGTTTAAATTGGCCGCTGCTTTTTCAATTTCAGCCAACATGTTTGACAGCGTTTTAGTATCGACGCCGGGATGATCTTTGAGCCCACTGAGTACCGTGCGTTGTCTGTCAAGGTCTTGCAGCACGCTACCTTTGATATCGGTGCGTTCAGTTGCATCTAACAGATCAAACAAGGCCGAAAGCGCCACCTGATGCTGGCGGGCATCGTTTAGGCCTGCAAAAAACATCATGCGATCAAACAACGACTCAAGACGCAGAAGCGTCCGAACCCGTTCGTTGAAAGGATATTCAAAAAGAATCAAGATGTTTGCATCAAATAAATTAAATAACCGCTCTAATGGGGCTTCGTATTTGAAGCCACTTTTGCTAGGTTACACCACCCTTGATGCAACACCAATACTTGTTTTTTTAGTACCTCAAGCGAGACGGTCTTTGAGTTATCAATCACGTCATCCGCGACCGCTAGCCGCTGCTCCCGCGTGGCCTGCGCCGCCAGGATTCTTTGAATCGTGATGAGCTCAATGCCATTGCGTGTACGCACCCGTTCGATTTGGGTTTCCTGGTCGCAATCCACGACGCAGAGCCGGTCGATTTGCTGACGCCACCGACCCGACTCGACCAACAGAGGCACGACAAACACAACGTACAACCCAACAGCTTGCTCGGCCTCTTGGCGCGCAGTCTGACCAATCAAAGGGTGCAATATCGCCTCAAGTTCGG
>JBAXLV010000147.1:0-6252 GCA_037134635.1 Alcaligenaceae bacterium | reverse complement strand
CTCAGTCGTGACATTGATGCAGAAGGTAGTCGCCGGATACATGGTCACACCTACGAAGCAGAGATCACGCTGAGCGGGCACGCTGACCCACTCTCGGGTATGTTGATTGACTTAGCCTATCTTCGTAAAGAAATTGAACGTGTGCGCGCGTTGTTAGATCATCATTTCTTAGACGACATCCCTAATCTTGGGCCTGTCACACTTGAAAATCTTTGTCTATTTATCAAAGATCAACTTATCAACACCGCCCCACAACTCAGCGCGATCACTGTCGAACGCCGTGCAAGTGGTGACAAGTGCGTTCTCAGACTAAAGAGCTGAACGAGCACTCGCGTCTTTATTGATCATCAAAGGCGCATTGACGACTAAGAATACGCCACCTCACAACGAACTCTCGCACTGCAACATGAACCACTTTAATGTGGGCAGCACTTGTGTTAAACCATTACTTGCATCTTGTGATGCCGTTGAAAAAATAAGTCTAAATCAAACACTGCAGGAGACCATATGCAAAACGTCGGCACATTTAATCGTAGCGAGGGTGATCTAGGCAATATTGTTGCGTTAGAGCATGTCAATCTTGAGATACCTGATCAGTCCCTTGCCACCATTTTTTACGCGATGGGCATGGGCTTTACCCGCGATCCTTATTTGATGACCGGCATCACAAATATGTGGATTAATTTAGGTCGCAATCAGTTTCACCTACCCACAGGGAAAGCGATGGTGTTGCGTGGCAATATTTTTATTGTCATTCCAAGTCGTGCGGCCTTACTTGCCCGACTCGCTGCAGTCAAAGAACTTTTAAAGGCCACTCAATTCAGTGTGACCGAACATCCAGATCACGTGCTAGTCACCTGCCCCTGGGGCAATCGCCTGAAGTGCTACGAACCTGATCCACAGTTTGGTCCGATCAGTCTAGGAATGCCCTGCATCGAAATGCTAGTTGACCATGGCAGTGCAGAACCGATTGCACGCTTCTATCGCGAAATTATGAATGCTAAGGCCATCACCGGCAAAGACGACGAAGGGATTTTTGCCCGCATTTCGGTTGGCCCGAGCCAAGCGCTGATCTACCGCGAAGCAGACAGCACGGACAAACGACCATACGACAATCACCATCTACAGATTTATCTTGCCGACTTTTCTGGGCCTTACAACAGGCTAATGGCTCATAAGCTGATTTCGCAAGAGGATAGCGTGCATCAATATCGCTTCAGAGATGTCATTGACCTCGACACCGGCAAAGTATTGCATCATATCGAACATGAAATTCGAAGCCTCATGCATCCCTTATATGCCCGCCCACTAATCAATCGAAACGCTGAACAAAACAACAGAAATTTTGTGCCTGGACAAGAGGCCTACGTTTGGACTACCGCTTGAGTCAAGCGTAACGGTTAAAGCGTATTTGAATCAAAAATAAAAAAAATATAGAGACAACGATGAAAAATATATTGGCTACTCACATTCTGTTCAACGCAGTTGCTAAGGGGCTATCCGCCGTATTGCTGATAATCGGCACAAGTTCTCTCAGCATCGCCGCAGACTGGCCTGATCGTCCAGTCAAAATAATCAGTCCCTATTTGGCCGGCGGTGGGCTTGATATTTGGGTGCGACCCGTTGCAAATTTGCTGACGCAACAGCTTGGTCAAAGTTTTGTGGTTGAGAACAAAGCGGGAGCAAATGGCGCAATCGGCACCACGTTCGGCGCGCGCTCTGCCCCGGACGGCTATACCATCATGGCCGCAACGACAGGCTCGTTGGCCATGAATGCCGCAATCAAGGCCAATCTACCCTACGACCCGATCAAAGACTTTGTGCCGGTGACGATTGTTGCTGAGTCAGCCTTTCTCATGACCGCAGCACCCAGCTCGTCGATCAAAAGTTTAAAAGATGTCATTGAACGGTCAATCAAACAACCCGGTAGCGTGACCTATGCCTCGTTTGGCATTGGTAGCTCGGCCCATTTGGCCGCTGAACTTTTTAGTGCCGAAGCAGGCATTAAGATGACACATGTTCCATACCAAGGAAGTGCTCAGGCCATCCAAGATGTCATGGCAGGAAACGTCATGGTCATGTTTGACTCCCTCTCTTTAGACTTGCCTCATATTCGCGCTGGCCGTCTCGTCCCGATTGCGCTGGCCGACACCAAACGCTCCGCCGCGGCTCCCGATGTTCCGACTTTCGCCGAACTTGGCTTACCTAAAGTATTGGCGGGCTCTTGGTATGCTTTGCTGGCACCCACTGGAACCCCAGCAGCAATTGTTCAAAGACTACGTGATGAGGTTGTGAAAGCTTTGGCATCGAAAACCTTGCAAGATCAAGCCAACACAACCGGAACACGTACAGTTGGAAATACGCCCGCCGAATTCGCCCAGCAGTTAAAAGAAGACCTTGAAAAATGGCGCACGGTCGTTAAAAAGATTGGCCTTGAAAACTTGGGCGGCTAATCATGGCACCACATAACAGGCGTGCACTCATCATTGGCGGCTCGCTGGCGGGCTTGTTTGCCGCAAACTTGTTGCGCAAGCAGGGATGGCAGATTGCCATCTATGAGCGCACCCAAGGGGATTTGGCGAGCCGGGGTGCCGGCATTGGCACCTATCGTCAACTCTTTGACATCATGGCAAGTCTAGGCATCAAAGACCTCGAAGCCAAATGTATCCCCCTCAAAAGGCGCTTATGTTTTGGGGCCTCGGGCGAGGTCGTACATGAAGTGAACCAGTTACATACAATGAGTGCTTGGGCCACGATCTACAACGCCTTGAAAGAGCTCGTCCCACCCCACGAGTATCACGCAGGCAAACAACTGGTCGATATTGAGCAAGCCGCTGATCGTGTCACCGCGATTTTTAGCGATGGCAGTCGCGAGGCTGCTGACTTACTCGTCGGCGCCGATGGGCTGCGCTCAACGGTTCGCCAACACTATGCTCCCGAAATCGAGCCTAGCTATGCCGGCTATGTCGCTTGGCGTGGAATGGTAGATGAAAATGATTTTTCGCCCGAAGATCATGCACAGATTTTTGAAAACTATGCCTTTGGGTTTCCTGAAGGTGAACAGTTTTTGGCGTATCCAGTTTTAGGGCGTACCAACGAGAATATTCGAGGCAAACGTTCGTACAACTTTGTGTGGTACCGCCCCGCCTCGGCAAGCGAGTTACAAGACCTATGCACAGACGAAAAAGGCGTTTGTCACGGTAGTGCGATCGCGCCACCCTTGATTCGAAAAGAACTGACCAAGGGCATCAAAGCCGCTGCCCAACAATTGCTGGCGCCTCAGCTCGCGCGCATTGTCAATCAAGTTCCTCAGCCTTTTTTTCAGGCAATCAATGACCTCGAATCAAATCGCCTAGTATTTGGCAGAGTTGCCCTAATCGGCGATGCCGCTTTTATTGCCAGACCACACGTTGGAGGAGGTATCACCAAAGCCGCGATCGATGCGCAAACCTTGGCACAAGCCTTGGCGGCCCAACCTGGCGATATTGATCAAGCCTTGCGTGCTTTTGAAAAACAATCCCTGCATTTCGGCAAAGGCGTGGTTGACCGCGCACGCGGCCTGGGCGCCTATCTTGAAGGTCAACACAAACCGGCTCATGCACGAACCCCGATCCAACAATCACGTGACATTAAGAAGGTGATGCAAGAACAAGGGGCCGCGCTTACGAATGAACTATTGAACTCAACCGAGTCTGCACATTAGGTCGGTGACATCACGTGAATCATGCACTCAAGCTTCTTAAGGTTAATGATGATCTAAAAATAAAAAAGGTTCACTAAAAATTCTATACCTTACAAATCGAGCACCAAGCGCGATGACTTTGAACGAGAACAACAAATCATCATCGTGTTCTGCGAATCTCGCTCAGCCTGTGTCAATACTGAATCACGATGTTCAGGAATTCCTTCTAAAACGGACACTTGACAGGTTGAACAGCTACCCTCCATACAAAGATATGGCGCCTGAACACCTGCCAACAGCAGTGCATCTAAAATGGATTCGTCTGAATCAACTTGTATGGTGAGCCCAGTGCGTGCCAGATGCACCTCAAAACGATCGTGCGACATCCATCATTCCAGTGATTAATCTTGAATTAATTTTCTGCAGCACTTACCGTTCGAAACTCAAACTTATCCCATGGGTAAGCATCAGGAAAATCAACATCTTCCCACTTTAGATCGATTGGGTGTGCGGTCTCGGCGAACGTCATTGCCAGATAAAAAAGAGTTTTCTCTTCTGGCGGTAAATCCTGTATTTTGTATTGATTCAAGTACAGAAGAACCTCTTCCATTCTGGGCAATAGCGCATCGTAAAAGATGCGCAAGTGGTCAAGCGTCACGTGATGCAATTTGTTAAAGCGCGCCTCTTCTGACTTAAGCGCCCATTCGTCGACAAAGCGCTCTAAATCAGAGAATTTTGAGGGTAAGGTGGCCATCGTTATTTACTCCCCGCATCACGTAATAAGTCGTCAGCTGCTCGGTAGTGGTTTTGAATCAATTGCTCTTGTTCTGACAAAAATAAATAAGGAATTCCACCGCTTGCAACACCCTGATAATTGGTCTCCATCGTCGCCAAATCCTCACGCAGAACCTCGCGACCACGGGTGATCGAATGCGCTTGCGCAATGCGATCTGAAGGCCGATCTGACTTAAACCCAAAACGCATCACTCGAACATCCGTCTTGTTATGATCGATCGGCCAAAAAAACATGATTGAATGCGTATTCGCTTGAGGACCAATCACGAAATTCGGCACGACATGCATAATGTCAAACGCCCATTGCGCAAAGCGCGAAGGGTTCACGCCAGGGGGCAAATCCTCCATATTGAAATGCGTAAAAGCTGGGAACATCGGCTTTGAATGCTTATACAAAAGTCCTTCTGCAGGTGTCGCCTTATGATTCGGATTTCCATGCGCTGAATAGCGCGCAAAGTGCTCGCCAACTTCAAGGTACGCCCGATGGCGTTTCGGATTGGTTTTTCCGCCTTGATAATCTGGCACCGTATTTTTGTGGATGTACAGATTGTGATAGCCCTCACAGAAGGCGTTCACCGCAAGATTCCAGTTGGTATTCAATACCACTCGATGATCCGCGATTTTGATGCGATTAGCAGAAAACCCAGCGTATTGATCATAAATTGGGCCCAACCATTCTTTAAGCGTTTGACGTGGTTTTTTATCAAAGTTCACAAAGACGATGTTTTCCCAAACCTCAGAATGAACCTCAACCAGGCCCATCTTGTCTTTATCAAGTCCCAAAAACTGAGTAGAGTCTGTCACACCCGTCAAGGTGCCACTATTAGAGTACGTCCAGGCGTGAAAGCGACAGGTTAACGATCTTTTACAACCATGCTCGTCATGCACGAACTTATCGCCCCGATGGCGACAAACATTGTGAAAAACTCTAATCTTGCCATCATCAGAACGAACCACTACTAGCGAAGCCTTTAACGGAGGAACATCTACAACCTTATAGGCACCAATCTCGATTAGATCTTCAGCACTACCAACAATTAGCCACGCTTTCTTAAAAATGCGTGCAACTTCTTGTTGATAAAAATTCGGCTCAACCCGCTCTTGAATTGGAATGACATTCTTTAAACGACTGGTGTCGCCCTTGAATACAGTAATCGAATCGTTATTCATCTTTACAGGCTACCCAATCAATTTTCAACAAGCGAAGAAAGAACCATATCGCCAATTACCTGAAAACGAATCAGATTGCGAATGCGTTCCATGACGCCAGAGGTCAAGGCAACAAACGTCACCTCGCGCTCTGGATCTACCCAAAATCCCATCGAACCTAAACCCCACCCACCAAATGTTCCAGGTGAAGCCAACGACGCGATATGACTAGGAAACAAGCCCTCGCCTCGCAAAAATAACCCCAGACCTAAAAATGCCGGAAACGGCGCCATACTGTGCAACGCCCTTGAAGAGTTCATCATTCCGTTAGGCTTTAAACCGGTTTGATTCGTTGTCATCAATTTAACGGTGGCGGGCGAAAGTACGCGATTGCCATTTAACGCACCACCTAAGCGCAAGGCCTCACCCAACTTCAAGATGTCATCCGCAGTTGCAAAGGTTGCGCCACCCGATGCAAGCTCCGTCTCAGCGGTCACTACTTGATCCCGAGCCGCTAAAAACTTACGATTCAACTCAGGCGCATCGTCATCACGAACGATGACTGGTACCCGACGTTTTCTTAATCGATCAGGCAAACCAAAAGAGGCATCCTCCATCCCTAAGGG